>JAKSPR010000004.1 GCA_024404655.1 Clostridia bacterium
GTTCTCATCACCGACAATCATGATTGCGGCAAAGTGCGGAACACGACCGCCCTTAACGGTTTTGGATACACGGTTAATAACGACCAGCTTTTCCTTCAGCTCGACTGTAGAAACATCAAACTTGTTTGCCATGTTATCCTCCTGTTTATCAGAACTTCAGGCCGGCTTCTCTTGCGCCGTCTGCCAGTTCCATGATGCGGCCGTGATAAAGGTAGCCAGCGCGGTCGAAGACCACGTTTTCGATACCCTTTTCAAGTGCTCTCTTTGCGATGATCTCGCCGAGAAGCTTTGCGCCTTCCTTGTTGCCGCCGTTGCCCTCGAAAGAAGCTTCAAGGGAGGAAGCAGAAACCAGTGTAACACCTGCAACATCGTCGATGACCCGAGCGGAGATGTCCTTATTGGAGCGGAATACGCAGAGACGCGGTCTTTCAACAGTACCGGAAATCTTTGCGCGAACTCTCTTATGTCTCTTAAGACGCTGAGCGTTGCTGTCTTTTCTTGATACCATACCTTAACACTCCTTTCCTTATTTACCGGTCTTACCGGCCTTGCGGCGGATGCGCTCGTCAGAGTACTTGATACCTTTGCCCTTGTAGGGTTCGGGACCACGCTTGCCTCTGACTTCGGCAGCGATCTGACCGACCAGCTGCTTGTCGATACCGCGGACGATAATCGTGTTGGAGTCGGGAGTCTCGAAGGTGATGCCGTTGCCCTCTTCCATAACAACGTTATGGGAGTAACCGAGGTTCATAACGAGCTTCTTGCCTTCCTTAGCAACTCTGTAACCGACGCCGTTTACTTCGAGTTTCTTCTCATAGCCCTTGACAACACCTTCAACCATATTTGCGATAAGGCTGCGGGTCAGGCCATGGAGTGCTCTGTTTTCCTTTTCATCATCCGGACGGGTAACGAGGATCTCGGTACCTTCGACCTTGACGGTCATGTTCGGATGAACATTCTGAGTGAGTGTTCCCTTCGGGCCCTTAACGGTAACCACGTTGTTGGAATCGATGGTGATTTCAACACCAGCGGGAACAGTGATCGGCTTTCTACCAATTCTGGACATAGTCTAATTACCTCCCGTTCTGATTACCAAACAAAGGCGAGGATTTCACCGCCAACGTTTTCCTGTCTTGCGCGCTTGTCAGTCATGATACCCTTGGAAGTGGATACGATCGCGATACCCATACCGTTCATAACCTTCGGCATATCTTCGCAGTTGGAGTAGATTCTAAGACCGGGCTTAGAAACTCTTCTCAGACCCTGGATGACCTTACCCTTGCCGGCAGTGTACTTGAGAACGATGCGGATGATGCCCTGCTTGCCATCTTCTACGACCTGGTAGGACTTGATGTAGCCCTCAGCGAGAAGAATGTCAGCGATGGCCTTCTTCATGTTGGATGCGGGGATGTCTACAGATTCATGCTTTGCGTTGTTCGCATTTCTGATTCTTGTGAGCATGTCTGCAATAACGTCTGAAATTTGCATGTAAATTTCCTCCTTAATGCAAGTTTTCTTTTGGAATGTTTGAATATGTGATTGCAACCTTACACATATTCGCGCCTTCTCACCTGCTGCCGGGTGTTTCTTTCCGGCGGCTAATCGGCGGTTAAAGCGTGAGATGCTTTCCTTCCGATAAGTTTGGAGACTTATATAGGACAGGTTGTTCGCACCACCGAGGGTAAACGGCGATGCGTTTACCGTAATCCTTGATGTTTGATAAGCTCGGGTTCATAAAACCCTCGCAGTTTGTGCAGCGCCCTCAGGCAGCTGCGGATTCTGCTTTACAGTAAAACCGTAAAAACAGATTACCAGCTTGCTTTCTTAACGCCGGGGATTTCACCCTTGTAAGCGAGCTCGCGGAAGCAGATACGGCAGATACCGAACTTACGCAGGTAAGCGTGAGGACGGCCGCAGATCTTGCATCTGGTGTATTCTCTGGTGGAGAACTTCTGCGGCTTCTGCTGCTTTAATACCATAGCCTTCTTTGCCATCTTGTTACTCTCCTCTTACTTTGCAAACGGAGCGCCCAGCATGCTGAGCAGATCTCTTGCCTGTTCGTCATTGGTCGCGGTGGTAACAAATGCGATATCCATACCGCGGATCTTCTCGACCTTATCGTACTCGACTTCCGGGAAGATGAGCTGTTCCTTCAGGCCGAGTGCGTAGTTGCCTCTGCCGTCGAAGGCGTTGGGATTGATACCCTTAAAGTCGCGGACACGGGGGAGCGCGAAGTTAAAGAGCTTATCCATGAACTCGTACATTCTTTCGCCGCGCAGAGTGACCTTAACGCCGATCTTCTGGCCCTGACGGAGCTTGAAGTTTGCGACGGACTTTCTTGCGGTGGTAGCGACTGCCTTCTGACCAGCGATCATGGAGATCTCTGCGATAACGCTGTCGATAACCTTGGAGTTTTCTCTTGCATCGCCGCAGCCGACGTTGATAACGATCTTGTCGAGCTTCGGAATCTGCATGGGAGACTCATATTCGTACTTCTTCATTAATGCGGGAGCAACGTCAGATTTATAAAATTCACCAAGTCTTGCCATTTTCATTCACCTCCGCACAAATTACAGTTCCTTGCCGCACTTTGCGCAAACGCGAACCTTCTTGCCGTCGACCACATTGGTCTTGACGCGAACGCCCTTGTTGCACTTGTCGCAGTACAGCTGAACCTTGGATGCATACATAGCACCCTCAACCTTGACGATACCGCCGGTCTCGCCCTGTCTTCTGGGCTTGACGTGCTTGGAAACGATGTTGACACCCTCAACGATGACTTTGCCTTCCTTGGGGGAAACTTCAACAACCTTGCCGCGCTTGCCCTTATCTTCACCGGAGATCACGATAACGGTGTCATCCTTCTTTACATGAAGCTGCTTTTCCATATATCCTGAAACCTCCTATTAAAGTACTTCGGGAGCGAGGGAAAGGATCTTCAGATAATCCTTTTCGCGGAGCTCTCTTGCGACCGGGCCAAAAATACGGGTACCCTTGGGAGTACCGTCATCCTTGATGATGACTGCTGCGTTTTCATCGAACTTGATATAAGAGCCGTCTGCACGCTTCAGACCCTTGACGGATCTGACGACGACTGCCTTTACAACTTCGCCTTTTTTGACCTGACCGTTCGGTGCTGCCTTCTTGACAGCACACACAACGACGTCACCGATGTTGGCATATCTTCTGCCAGTACCGCCGAGGACACGAATGCACATCATTTCCTTAGCGCCGGTGTTGTCTGCTACATTCATTAAAGACTGCTGCTGTAACACTTTGTCTTCCTCCTTCGTAATAATCACATCTCACAGACTCTTTGAGAACGTGATCTGTAATGATAGATTATTTTGCCTTCTCGATTACTTCGACAAGTCTCCATCTCTTATCCTTGGAGAGGGGTCTTGTTTCCATAATTTCAACCTTATCGCCGATCTTGCACTCGTTGTTTTCGTCGTGTGCCTTCAGCTTGATGGATCTCTTCATGATTTTGCCGTAAAGCGGATGCTTGACATTGTCCTCGATGAGAACAACGATGGTCTTGTCCATCTTGTCAGACACAACCTTACCGACTCTGGTCTTTCTGAGGTTTCTTTCGCTCATGACTTATTCTCCTTCCTGCTCTCACGCGTTCTTGGAAGCTTCTGCTTCCTTCTGGCGAAGAACGGTCATAACACGTGCAATATCGCGCTTCACTTCGACAATTTTATGAGGATTGTCAAGCTGGTTGATAGCGTGCTGGAAGCGAAGATTGAAAAGTTCGCCTTTCAGTTCCTTGAACTTTGCTTCAAGTTCGGCGACGGTCATTTCTCTTAATTCCTTAGCTTTCACTTGCTTATACCTCCTCGACTGCAGTCTCTTCTTTTACGATGAACTTGGTCTTGATCGGCAGCTTGGTACCAGCGAGACGCATAGCTTCTCTTGCAACTTCGGGAGCTACACCGTCCATCTCAAACATAACTCTTCCGGGCTTAACGACTGCGACCCAGTATTCAGGAGAACCTTTACCGGAACCCATTCGGGTTTCAGCAGGCTTCTGGGTGATGGGCTTGTCGGGGAAAATCTTGATCCAGACCTGACCGCCACGCTTGATGTAACGGGTCATGGCGATACGGGCTGCCTCGATCTGCTTGGAGGAAATCCAAGCGGGCTCAAGAGCGACGAGACCGTAAGCACCGTTGGAGATCTCTGCACCGCGGTAAGCCTTACCGGTCAGTCTGCCTCTGTGTACACGTCTGTACTTTACTCTCTTCGGAATTAACATTACTGTTTGCCTCCTTCTCTGGGAGTTCTGGGAGCTCTTCTCTGACCGTCGCGGCGGTCACCGAAGTTTCTTCTCGGACGATCCTTCTTCTCTTCAACAGGAGCAGCGTTGTATCTGCCGTCTGCAAGAACTTCGCCCTTGTAGATCCAAACCTTGACACCGATCTTACCATAAGTGGTGTTTGCTTCTGCAAAACCGTAGTCGATATCGGCTCTCAGGGTCTGCAGCGGAATGGTACCCTCATGATAGTGCTCGCTGCGTGCAATTTCTGCACCGCCGAGACGACCGGAAACATTGACCTTGATACCCTTTGCACCAAGCTTCATGGTTCTGCCGATGGACATCTTCATAGCGCGGCGGAAGGAAACTCTTTCTTCCAGCTGAGCTGCGATGTTTTCAGCGACGAGCTGTGCATTGAGGTCGGGGGACTTGACTTCGACAACATTGACGGAAACGGGCTTCTTGACGATAGCTTCGCATTCCAGTCTGAGCTTCTCGATCTCAGAGCCGCCGCGTCCGATAACGATACCGGGCTTAGCGCAGTGGATAAAGATCTTGACTCTTTCTCTGTCGCGTTCGATTTCGATCTGAGGAACGCCAGCCTTGTACAGCTTCTTCTTCAGATACTCTCTCAGGTTGTAGTCGGAAACGAGAGTGTCGCCGAACTGCTTGTCTTCGACGAACCATCTGGAATCCCAGTTCTTAATAACGCCGACACGTAAACCGTGCGGATTGACTTTCTGACCCATAGATTACTTTAACCTCCTTCTCTGAGATTATTCTTTTTCGGAAACAGCCAGAGTCACATGGCTGGTTCTCTTTAAAATTCTGTATGCTCTACCCTGCGCTCTGGGCATGATTCTCTTCAGCGTGGGGCCGGGGCAAACGAAGCAAGTTGAAACAACCAGCTTGGAGGGATCCATGCCGAAGTTGTTTTCTGCGTTTGCGACTGCACTCTTAAGCAGCTTTTCGAGATATTCACAAGCGATCTTGTTGGTGTTCTTCAGAATCGCCATAGCGGTTGCGACATCCTTACCTCTGATCAGGTCAAGAACGATCGATACCTTGCGCGGGGAAATTCTTGCATATTTTAAGTATGCCTTTGCTTCCATTGTTCTTTTTTCCTCCTCGCGAATTCTTAGTTACCGTTGTTGGAAGTCTTCGTGCCGGCGTGACCCTTGAAGGTTCTGGTCGGTGCGAATTCACCCAGCTTGTGTCCAACCATATCCTCGGTAACATATACCGGAATATGCTTTCTTCCGTCGTAAACGGCGATCGTGTGACCGACGAATTCCGGGAAAATTGTGGAAGCACGGGACCAAGTCTTGATGACCTGCTTGTTGCCCTTTTCGTTCATCGCTGCGATTCTTGCGAAAAGCTTTTCTTCGACGAAGGGACCCTTTTTCAGGCTTCTGCTCATATTCGTTGCCTCCTATCTTATTTACCGTTTCTGTGTTTGACAATGAGCTTTTCAGTTCTTGCCTTCTTGCTTCTGGTCTTATAACCCATAGCAGGCTTACCCCAAGGAGTTACAGGACCCGGACGACCGATCGGTGCACGGCCTTCACCACCACCATGCGGGTGATCGCAGGGGTTCATGACGGAACCGCGGACAGTCGGGCGGACACCCTTGTGTCTGGTCTTACCGGCCTTACCGACCATAACGTTTGCGTGGTCGATGTTGGAAACGGTACCGATAGTAGCAGTGCAGTTCAGGCGGACGATACGGACTTCACCAGAGGGAAGTCTGACCTGAGCAACGCCGTTTTCCTTAGCCATCAGCTGTGCTGCACAGCCTGCGGAACGGACGAGCTGAGCGCCCTTGCCGGGGTACAGTTCAATGTTGTAAATGAAAGTACCGAGCGGGATCTTTTCGATCGGCAGCGTGTTGCCGGGCTTGATATCAGCGCCTGCACCGGAGTAAACGGTGTCACCGGCGGTGAGGCCCTGGGGAGCTACGATATAGCTCTTGTTGCCGTCTTCATACTGAACCAGTGCGATATAAGCGGTGCGGTTCGGGTCGTACTCGATACCGATGACGGTGCCGGGAACGTCGAGGGTCTGACGCTTGAAATCGATGATTCTGTACTTCTGCTTATTGCCGCCGCCATGATGACGAACGGTGATCTTGCCGTAGTTGTTACGTCCGGCATGCTTCTTCTTGATCTGGATCAGAGACTTTTCAGGGGTGAACTTGGTCAGCTCCTCAAAGCTCGGAACAGACATGTTTCTTCTTGCCGGAGTAGTGGGCTTATACTTAATGGTTGGCATTCTCTTCACTCCCTCCGAATTACATCATACCGTCGAAGAACTCGATGGTCTTGGAATCAGCTTTCAGGGTGACGATTGCTTTCTTCCAGGCCTTGGTATAACCTGCGTTATAACCCATTCTCTTCGGTTTCTTCTTCATGTTGATCGTGTTGACGCACTTGACATCAACCTTGAACATCTCTTCAACAGCCTTTGCGATTTCCGGCTTGGTAGCGTCGCTTGCAACTTCAAAGACGTACTTCTTGTCGGCAATCATAGCCATGGAGTTCTCGGTGATGATCGGCTTAACGATAATGTCCTGTACAGACTTCATTATGCGTACACCTCCTGCATCTTTTCAGCCGCTGCCTTCGTGGAAACGAAGAGGCCGCAGTTGAGAATATCATAAACATTCAGCGTATTGACGTATGCGATCTTAACGCCTTCGATATTGGAAAGGCTTCTGTAAACCTTGTCGTTCTTCTCATCGAGAACAACAAGTGCCTTCTTCTGGAAGCCTACAGCCTTCAGCATATCGGCCATAACCTTCGTCTTATAATCAACAGCCGTGATGGCATCAATAACAACCATCTCGCCGTCTGCGACCTTGGAAGACAGAGCACTCTGCATTGCAACTCTCTTAGCCTTCTTGTTCAGGTCAACGCGGTAGGTTCTCGGCTTCGGGCCAAGTGCGATACCGCCGTGGGTCCACTGAGGAGAACGGGTGGAACCCTGTCTTGCTCTGCCGGTACCCTTCTGCTTCCACGGCTTGATACCGCCGCCGGAAACTTCGGCTCTGGTCAGGGTGGACTGAGTACCCTGTCTCTGGTTCAGAAGGAATGCTCTGACTGCGGCATGGAGAACCGCGCCGTTGATTTCTGCAGCGAATACGGAATCAGCGAGATCAATGGATCCGACTTCCTTACCCTGCATGTCGACAACTTTCATATTCGGCATTGTGATTTTCCTCCTTCCGCTTATGCTTTGACAGTGTTGCGGATGAATACGATACCATCCTTTGCGCCGGGGATTGCACCCTTAACAGCGATCAGGTTGTGTTCCGCATCCACGCGAACAACATCGAGGTTCAGGACGGTGATCTGTTCGTTACCGTACTGACCAGCCATCTTCTTATTCTTAAATACTCTGGACGGGGTGGAGTTTGCACCCATGGAACCGACCTGTCTGTGGATCGGACCGGTACCGTGAGTCATTCTCAGAATGTGGTTGCCCCATCTCTTAACTGCACCGGTGAAACCGTGACCCTTGGAAATACCGGTCACATCAACTCTTTCGCCTGCTGCGAAAGCATCAGCGCTGATAACGTCACCGACGTTCATTTCGCTGGCATTCTCGAGGCGGAATTCCTTGAGGTGCTTCTTGTAGGGGACATTGGCCTTCTGGAAGTGACCCATTTCAGCCTTCGTCAGATGCTTTGCCTTTTCATCCTCAAAACCGAGCTGGACAGCGTCGTAACCGTCATTTTCAACGGTCTTCTTCTGTACAACGACGCAGGGACCTGCAGCGATGAGGGTTACCGGGATGACATTTCCGTTTTCATCGAAAATCTGAGTCATACCCAGCTTCTTACCGATAATACCTTTTTTCATTTTTTCTTCCTCCTGTTGTGTTATTGGTTGGCGAAGCGCATGTCATCTCCGTCAACATGACCAACGCGAAACCAAGCCGATCGGATTACAGCTTGACTTCGATTTCAACTCCGGCCGGGAGTTCGAGAGTGGTGATCGCTTCGATAGCCTTCTTAGAGGGCTTGATAACGTCGATCAGTCTCTTGTGGGTTCTCAGTTCAAACTGTTCACGGCTGTCCTTGTACTTGTGGACTGCGCGCAGGATCGTAACGATTTCCTTCTCCGTGGGGAGCGGGATCGGACCGGAAACGGTCGCACCGTTTCTCTTGGCACATTCAACGATCTTTTCTGCTGCCTGGTCGATCAGGGTGTGATCGTAGGACTTCAGTCTGATTCTGATCTTTTCTGTAGCTGCCACTGTGGTTTGCCTCCTTTTAAAATGATTGGTTTTAAACGACGGCACCGCGGAATGTACGCTGCTTGCCGCGCATTGCTCATACCGCGTTTGATTTTTACTGAACACGTTTCCGGGTGTTTCCTCGTTCTCCTTTGAAAAACGGATTCTCATGCGCATTCCGGGTTAATGAACGCGCCGGGGATTCCGGTTTCGCAGAGAAGAAGAAATCCTTCTTCCGGAACCGCTCCGGTTGTCTCTCCCACCGTGCCGGGTGTTTCCCGGAACTCCGATGAAAAAGCCTTCCCAGGCCGATTCCTTCTGTTCAGCTGTTGCTGTCGCCCGGTTAAATACCGGACATACTCTGCGGAAATTCCCTGCATGGACGATTCTGTCCTGCAGCCACCTCCCGCTTCATCGCATCAAGCAGATATATTATACACTATTTTTGCCCGGATTGCAAGAGTTTCATCCAAATTTTCTCTCTTTTCCACCTGATTTTCCATAATGAAATTTTGCCAAAATTCCGTCTCAATTTTGTATACTTTTCACAAAACAGAAAAACAGACCGGAATCAGCCTTCCGGTCTGTGAATTTTTGTGCAGAATTACAGTTCTGTCTGCTCTTCTCCGGATGCGGTGTTCTCCGCAGCAACGGGTGCCGTCTCCTCTTGGGATTCCCCGTTTTTGTCCTCCGCCGGAACCGCTTTCACGGTCATCAGCCGGCAGACGATGTAGCCGACATAAACCAGCTCCATCACCAGATCAATGTATCCGTCCTCCGCGCCCGACAGGCGTCTTGCCCGGAACACGGCTTCGGAAACCGTCTGCATGACCGTGAACAGAACCGCAAGATATGCCGATGCGAAGTAGACCCGCGGCATACCGATGCACACCACGACCCGGGACTCATGCACCGCATAGAAAAGCAGCGCAAGAATCGCAAACACACGGATGACCTTCACAGGGCTGTTCAGCGCCATCTCCGAGGCAAAATACTGATGCAGAGCGGAGAGCACGAACCAGAGCACCGGCATCACAGAAACCACCGTATAGCCCTCACTCACATTCTTTTCGTCATAGGACGCTGTGCGGAAGAAGTACAGTGCCGCAGGAATCGCGCTGACGGGGAACAGGAGTGCGAACAGCGCCGTCGGCAGCGTCACCGTTTCGGATTTCCGGCCGATCAGCGGAGCGATCTCCGCCCAGCCGTTTTTCGCCATCCCATAAAGCAGGATACCGGCGTAGGCCAGCATCATGAAGCCCGTGAACATGGAAAGGAATATAGAGGCCTGGGAAGGATTTCCGAACGCAGGCAGCAGCCGGTCTTCCTTTTTCCCGCAGAGCTTACCGCCGGACAGACATCCGCCGATCACCGCCGCAAGACAGACGCAGGCGAGTACACAGTGGAACACCACCGGCAGCACCGCGCCGTAGGCATACATCTCCGTCACCGGTTCCAGATACCGGAAGCTGACGATGATGCGGGCAACAGCCAGAAGCAGTCCCGATGCCAGTGCCAGTCCGACGCGCAGTCCGCGTCCGCCGGCAGCATCAATGTTTTTCATACCGGAAGCTCCCCTCATCAGGTGTTGACCCAGGAAAGGGCCGCTTTCTTATAGGCTTCCTGCTTGACAAGCGCACCTTCCTTGGTATCGCCGGAAACGAGGAAGTACAGCTTGATCTTCGGCTCCGTGCCGGAAGGACGGATAACGATAGTATCACCCATATCCGTCACAAAGGACAGCACATCGGAAGAAATCATGCCCGTATCGGAAACACTGCCGTCAGTAAGATCCGTGACCTTCTTGGCAAGATAATCGTAGATTTTGATGATCTTTGCATCCGCGATGGTCTTGGGGGGTTCCGAGCGGAGGGACTTCATCAGCGCCTTCATATTTTCAAGTCCGGATAGACCCTTCATATAAATATTGTCGATGCCGTCCATATACCAGCCGTACTTTGCGTACATCTCATCCATAGCGTCGATGAGCGTCATCTTTCTGGTGCGGTAGTAAGCCGCCATTTCAACGATCAGCATCGTGGTGACGACTGCGTCCTTGTCCTTTGCATAGTCGCCGCGGAGATAGCCGTAGCTTTCCTCAAAGCCCAGCAGGTAGCCGTCATTGCCCTTCTTCTGCTGTTCGAGGATCTTTTCGCCGATGAACTTGAAACCTGTGAAGGTATTGAACATATCAACGCCGTTTGCTTCACAGACCTTGGTTGCCATCTCGGTGGAAACCAGGCTCTTGACCGCATAAGCACCCGCCGGGAGCTTATTCTGGCGTTTCAGAGATCCGATGATATAATCAAGGAGCAGAACGCCCATCTGGTTGCCGGTCAGGCACTGGAACACGCCGGATCTGTCTCTTGCCATAACGCCGACACGGTCAGCGTCAGGGTCGGTAGCGATGATCAGATCGGAAGAAACCTTTTCTGCCAGCGCGATGCCCAGCTCAAAAACTTCCTTATATTCCGGGTTCGGGAATGCGACCGTGGGGAAGCTGCCGTCGATGACCATCTGTTCCGGAACGGTAGCCAGCTTCTTGACGCCGATGCGGGAAAGAATTTCGGGAACCAGCTTATGGCCGGTACCGTGCAGGGGCGTATAAACGATGGAAAGCTCGTCTGCCGCTGCCTTGACGATGGCGGGATCGACCAGCTGCTTTTCGACCTCGGCAAGATACTTCTCATCGAGTGCTGCACCGACGATCTCAACACGTCCGTCAGCGATGGCGTCTGCGATCTTCACACGCTTCACGCCGGTGAAGATATCCGCTTTCTCAATGGCCGCAGAAACGACCTTGGCCTGTTCGGGGGAAATCTGTGCGCCGTCCTCCCAGTATGCCTTATAGCCGTTATACTCCTTCGGGTTATGGGATGCGGTAATATTGATGCCCGCGATGCAGTGAAGAGCACCGATGGCAAAGGAAAGAACCGGGGTAGGGCGCAGTGCGTCAAACAGATAGACCTTGATGCCGTTGGCAGCGAGGACCTCGGCAGCGCACTCCGCAAATTCTCTTGCGTTGATACGGCAGTCATGAGCGATCACGACGCCGCGCTTCATGGCTTCCTCGCCTTTACCGGTGATGAGGTCTGCCATACCCTGTGTCGCGTGGGCGACGGTATAAATGTTCATGGCATTGGTGCCTGCGTTCATGGTGCCGCGCAGACCTGCGGTACCGAAAGACAGATAAGAGATAAAGCGCTGCTTGATCTCCTCCTCGTTTCCGGCAATGGCGCGGAGTTCTTCCTTGGTCTCTGCGTCAACGCAGTCCTCGGAAAGCCACCGCTCATAGTTTGCCATATAATTCAGTTCAGACATGAAAAACAGCTCCCTTCAAAATTAGAATGTCACAGAGGGGGAAAAATTATGCGTTCTCCAGAGCCTGGGTCAGGGCGACTGCCAGCTGATCGGGGCAGGAGGTGGACTTCATACCGCACTTGATGCCGCGCAGGCGCTTGATGGCCTCGTTTGCATCCATACCGGCAACCAGAGCCGCAACGCCCTGGGTATTGCCATGGCATCCGCCCATGAACTGTACTTCCTTGATGGTATCGCCATCCATGACGATGTGAATTGCACGGGAACAGGTGCCTCGGGTGGTATAATCAATAACTCTTTCCATAATCGTATAGACTTCTCCTTATAACAATATGATTAAAAGTATTATATCACATTTCTTCTGCAAAGTACAGAGAAACTTTGAAGATTTTTTGAATTTTCTGGAAAAAGAAAGACGGACAGGAGCAAAATGAGAAAAATTGCTTCTGTCCGTATGATATGTTATTGGGAAAAAGGCCATCAAAACTTATGAAGGGGGGTGCACAGCCGTAGCTTTAGTCTTCGTCGACAAACACTTTCTTGATCGCGTCCAGATATCCATACCCATAAAGATCATCCGGCTCCAGATAGCTGGTCTCCGTCCACTCATTCCAGGAATTGATGGTGATCAGCGGCACGGGCAGATTTGCGCTGTCGGCATACGCCTTGACCCGGCGGAGCGCCTTTTCCACGTTCTCCGGTGTATTATTCTTGACAACGCCCGGTCTGAACACATTGAATCTGGGGTTATTATCCCAGCCCAGCGACACATGGGGGAAATACGGCACATCATACTTCTCTCCGAATTCCTTCCAATGCTTCTCCGCGTCCTCAGTAATTTCATTATAGTCTCTGTCGACATTGAGGAAATGGACATACTGATAATTTGTCAGTGAATCAAAGCCGAGTTTTTCAAGAAGTTCCTGTGTGGAGTACTTGCCCGCATTGCCGTCAACACCGCTGAGGTTGACTGTCCGATCACCCCACTGGGTGAGCTGCAGGTGCAGTCCGGGAAGACCTGCAGCCACGCACTTCCCGCGGAACTGATCGAGCTTCCGTCTGGTATTCTCAATACCGCCCAGACCCTCAATGAGGTTGGCAACATCATAGATCATGAATACGGGTTTGCCGTCGATCTTATAATAAGAAGGATGCGTAAAGTACTTTTCAATCAGACGGCCGCAGATGATATCGAACTGCTTCTCATCCTGCTTGCCGTACCATACAAGGCTGTTGCTCTCTGCGTTTCTCTTATCCCAGAGGCTCATGGCGTCATGGTTTGCCCACATGAGATAGAACTTCACGCGGTCATTATTCTTTGCCTTCAGATAGCCGTTATCAAGGCACTGTTCCAGAAAAGGTCTGTCATCGTACCAGTACCAGTCATAAATGAAGACATTGACGCCATGGTCAGCGGCGGCATTGATCTCCATCTCCATGACATAGGGATCAGCCTCATTGACATAGCCCCAAAGCGGACGTCTCGGCCACTGATGACCCGGATATTTGGCAGTCGCCGATTTGACGCTCTGCCATTCTCCCATGCCCTCCGGCCAGAATATCCGGGTTCTGGGTTCGTCGCCCGTATAGGACGGCCAGATAAATGCTGCGATATCATACGTCTTTTTCATTTTGATTTGATCTTCCTTTCCTATAATATAGTAAATAGTCTTTATTTCATCACGGCGTCATAGACCTCATTCCGTCCGACGCCGCGTTCTTTTGCCACAAGTTTTACCGCATCCAGCCGCTTCATGGAAGGATCGGCATCCAGATAGTGCTGCACATGTTCCGGAATGGAGAGCTCCGCCCACCAGACCTCATTCTGCCGTTCCTTCGGGTCACGTCCCTCAAGGATCAGCACATATTCCCCGCGGGGGTTATTTTCTTTATAATATTCCACAGCCCCGCCGACGGTGGTCCGCATGGTTTCCTCATTGCGTTTGGTCAGTTCTCTGCAGAGGGAGAGCTTCCGCTCCGCCCCGAAGGTTTCCAGCAGATCATCCAGGGTATTCCGCAGCTTATGGGGCGCCTCATAGAGGATCATCGTCCGCTCCTCCGTGCGGAGCGTTTCCAGACGTTCTCTGCGCTCATTTTTCACCGTGGAGAGGAACCCTTCAAAGCAGAACCGTCCGGTCGGAAGTCCCGACAGAGTGAGCGCCGTAATCGCCGCACAGCAGCCGGGCACGGAGATCACCGGGATCCCCTTTTCTCCGCAGAGCCGCACAAGATCCTCACCGGGATCGCTGATTGCCGGAGTTCCGGCATCTGTGATCAGGGCACAGGATTGTCCCTTCAGGAGCTTTGACGCGATCTCTTCCCCGCGCATCCGCTTATTATGCTCAAAATAGCTGATCAGCGGTGTATGGATATCAAAGCAGGAAAGGAGCTTCGCCGAGTTCCGCGTATCCTCCG
Organism: Clostridia bacterium; assembly: GCA_024404655.1. Taxonomy (GTDB): domain Bacteria; phylum Bacillota; class Clostridia; order Oscillospirales; family CAG-272; genus RGIG3925. The sequence goes on from JAKSPR010000004.1 coordinate 14,234, forward strand.
CCGCCACAAAATCAACGCCGGAAAGGATTTTCAAAGCCCGCGCCGAGAGGTCTTCCAGATTGCCGATGGGGGTCGCCACCAGATAGAGCGTTCCGCCCACGATCTGATTTTTCTCCGTATTTTCCATCGCCGCTTCGTAATCAAGGTTTTTGATACTGCTCATGAAATGCTCCGTTTTCGTAAATATAGTCTGTATCTGCGGTATTTCTTCCGCTCTCGGTGAGAATCAGGGGTTTCGTCATAAACAGTCCCGGAGAAGCCCCCTTTTTCGCCTCACACAGAACCAGGCACGGCACATGGGAAGTCGTCGCGTAGACCATCGTCATGCGTTTCGGTTCCAGTCCCGCCGCAGTCATGGCGCAAAGCAGCTCCGATACCCGGTCGGGCCGGAAAACCACCGTAAACAGCCCTCCGAACCGGAGGATTCTTGCCGCCGCCTGACAGAAATCCGAAATCCCGCCGAACACTTCCCGCCGGGCGATGTCCTTCTCCTTTGCATCATTTGCAAAGCCGGAGCCCGCGCGCATATAAGGAGGATTGGAAAACACTGCATCCGCTTCACCGCCGATATCGGAAACCGTCAGTTCCCGCACATCCCGGCAGATCACGTCCATCTTGTCCGAGAGCCCGTTCTCCGCCGCATTCCGCGTGATCAGATCACAGAACTCTTTCTGGATCTCCACACAGCGGATGTGTGCAAAGCTTCCACGTGAAGCGCAGAGCATCGAGATCACTCCCGTCCCCGCACCGAGATCGACTGCCGTTCCCTTCGCTTTTCTGCGCACATAGGCAGAAAGCAGATACGCATCCGTTCCGAAGGTCAGTCCCTTTACTTTTGAGGTCAGCGACAGCCGCTCGTTGATCTGTTCCGTCTTTTCATCACGTTCAAGCTCCACGCCGTACCTCCGAACACCGGTCTTCACCGTCAATTTGTTTCATCTGAAAGAAAAACGGGGTGTATCTTCCGGATACACCCCGCCGTATGGACCTGTCCCCAAATCATTCGGGCTTGGGAGCGTCTGCAGGGCAAGCGCCTGCACAAGTACCGCAATCAACGCATTCATCAGCATTGATAACGAACTTACCATCCTGTTCGGAGATTGCGCCAACGGGGCACTCGTCTACGCAGGTACCGCAGCCGAGGCAATCCTCAGTAATTACATATGCCATTTCTTTTCACCTCCAACCGTTTATCCGGCAGTACATAAGCACCGCCGATGCTACATACATTATTGTAACAGATTTTTATGAATTGTCAATACACTTTTCTGTTTTTCGTCTGTGAAATTTTTTTTAACAATTTCCGACAGTATTATCGGAGCGGAAAAGCTTCACTGATACCGATCAGTGAATGTCTCCGAGCGCCCAGACCTCCGCCTTTGCGCCATCAATACCGGAGCAGACGAATTCCGGCTTGTCCTCGTCCGCGATCATGCGGAACGCCGCATAGTATTCTCCGGCGAAAACGTCGACGGAGCACTTATCAAGGAACAGATGAACGAAGACTTCCCCATTGTTTTCTTCCAGCGGGATCTTGTCGTTTTCCATGGTAAACATCATCGCATCAAGGTCGATGACCGCCTCACATCCCAGCATGGAGAGCACCGCTTTTCCGCCCTTTGCAGGCAGGGTCAGACGTACTTCCGCCGCTGCGTTGTCGAGTTTTGCCAAAAGCTCCGCGCCGTCCGTATTCACAGGACAGCTATGCAGCCGCAGGCATTTCACTTCCTCCACAGGCTCGGAATGGAGCACATAATCGTTCCCCTTCTTTTTCAGACTGTGAACGATGGGCAGGCTCATCTGGGAGCAGAAGGGCATGCCCTCCGGGAATTCCAGACGATCCCATGCGATGTTGATGCGTCTGCCGTCCGGCAGCGTGGAGAAGGTCTGCGCCGCATAACCAAGAGAACCCGTGTGCATGGTGCGTACTTCCTGGGTCATGACAAACTGACCGTCTTTGATATCACCCACCACATAGCGCGCATTCGCTGCGGAGAAGAACCAGTGCCGTGTGCCGTCGTCCGCCGTCAGCGGATAGAAATCGGGACACTCCGCATCGGGGATCACGATCTCCTGGATCTTTGTCCAGTGGATCATATCGTCGGAGGTCAGAAGACCGAAGGTGTTGCCGTCCAGATACATGACGCAGGCATAACAGCCCAGTTCCTCGCACCAGATGACCTTCGGGTCGCGGTTGCCGCCGATCATGTGCGGGATGATGGGATTACCCTCATACTTCACAAGGGTCTTGCCCCCGTCCACAGAATACGCCAGATTCTGGGAGGCCTTCATGCCCTCAGAGAGCAGATTGCCGCCGCCCGCTGCCGTGTAGAAGAATAACAGCGCACCTTCACCGAAACCGGCTGCATTCTTTTCATCCACAATGCCGGAGCCGGAATACATCGTGCCCAGCTCATCCGGGAACAGCGCAATGTCGCCCTGCTCCCAGTGGATCATGTCCTTTGATGTCGCATGACCCCAGTGCATGTTGCCCCAGCGGGGCTCACAGGGATTGTACTGATAGAACATGTGATAGGTGTCCCCGCACTTCACAAGACCGTTGGGGTCGTTGGTCCAGCCGTTCTTTTCGGTGAAGTGGTAGTAAGGACGGTATTTTTCTTTGTAGATATCCGCCCGGTCCATGGAATCCGCTCCGCGGCAGGTAAATTCCGCCCCGCCCTGTTCGACGATTTCCAGTTCTTTGCCCATAAACCGGCTCATGTCGGCATAGCAATAGAAGTTTGCGTCCTCCCCCAGCCGGATGTCAAGGTCGTAGACCGGCTTGCCGTCAAGGGAAAAGATCAGCTTTTTCATGGGATTATCCTGACTGGTGTTGACAGGAAAAACCAGATAAGGGTGTTCGATTGTCACTTTCATGATAGATTTCCTTTCTGCTTATTCGTTTCCGATATAGGTAAAGCGCTGATAAGTTACCCCATCGCGCTCCACGGTTTCATTCCACATGGATGCCGGACGCACCCACATCGCACCCTCTCCATAGAGGGCACGGTAGACCACCATCGGCTCTTGGGTTTCGGAATGATACGCGATCCCGATGACCTCGTATTCGTTCCCTTTGAAGTGCCGGTAACGCCCCGGCCTGATTTCACACGTCTCCATGCTGTTCCTCCTGACTTACGCGCGGAGAATATCGCCCTCCCGCACCGCAAAGGGCACGGGCATGGTAAATTTCATGGACGGATGAGGTGCTGCGGGCATATCCTCCCCCGCTGCGTTTTTCAGATCATGGATGGGCAGGCTCCGTCCTACACAGCCGGGGGAGATCAGCTCCGCATCGGTGCCGGAGGAAACCTTGTTTCTCTGGATGAAGGAGGCGATCCCCGTTTCGGGATCGTACCCCGTCACCACGGCAAGATAGGCCTTTTCCCGCAGATAGCCGGGATTCTCCACCGTCTGCGCGTTCTCCATGGGGTTGTCGTAATAGTACCCCGTGCCGTATTCTCTGTGGCTGACGCTTTCCAGCTCCCGCAGCCACGCCGGATCGTATGTATAGTGCGCCGGATCTTTTACATAGGCATCCATTGCCATGCGGTAGGCATTTGTCACCACCGCGGTATAGTATGCGCTCTTCATGCGGCCTTCGATTTTGAAGCTGTCAATGCCGCTGTTCATCAGCTCCGGAATATGCTCGATCATGCACATATCCTTGGAGCTCATAATGAAGGTTCCCCGCTCCGTTTCCTCAATGGGAAGGGGCATCTCCGGACGCTTTTCTTCCGTGATGACATAGTTCCAGCGGCAGGGCTGTGCGCACTGTCCCCGGTTGCCGTCCCGTCCGGTAAAGAAATTCGATAAGAGGCACCGCCCCGAATAGGAGACGCACATAGAGCCGTGAATGAACGCTTCCAGTTCCAGCTCCGCCGGGATGTTGTCCCGGATGCGCATGATCTCCGCCATGGAAAGCTCTCTTGCCAGCACCACACGCTTGGCGCCCAGCGCATGCCACGCCTTTGCTGCCGCCGATGACACCGTGCTCGTCTGGGTGGAAATGTGGCACTCCATGTCCGGCAGCTTCTCTTTCACCAGCGCAAGTACACCGGGGTCCGCGATGATGAACGCATCCAGCCCCAGATGTCCGATCCGGTCAAGATAGGCCTCCAGCGCCGGATATTCGTGCTCTCTTGGCATGGTGTTCAGCGTAAGATATAGCTTTTTTCCTCTTGCGTGGGCGAATGTGACCGCCTCCGCCAGCTCTTCATCAGAGAAATTAGCAGCCGCAGCCCGCATGCCGAACATGTTTCCGGCAAGATAGACCGCATCCGCACCGTATAAAACCGCCGCACGGAGCTTTTCAAAGCTCCCGGCGGGAGATAATAATTCCGCCATGAAATGTATCAACCGATACGCACGGGATGCGCCCGTTTTCATCAGAGCATCCCGTCCGTATTCCTTTCCAGTGATTCTGTCAGTTTCCGATATATTGCTTTTTCAGCTCTTCATGCTGTTCCAGCGTCTCGGAGAAGTAGGTGTTTCCTCTGCTGTCCGCAAGGAAATAATAGTAGTTCGTCTTCGCCGGATACAGCGCACAGTCGATGGCGTCAAGACCCGGATTGCAGATCGCGCTCGGCGGCAGACCCGGATAGAGATAGGAATTGTACTTCGACTGGAGCTTGAGATCCGCAGCCGTCAGGGCTGTCTTTCTCTTGTCAAGGATATACTGCAGCGTCGCATCGGACTGGAGCAGCGGATATTCTCTCGGATGGTCCAGACGGTTGTGGAAGACAGAGGAAATGTTCTCAAAATCTCCCTGCGTCGTACCTTCGGCCTGCAGCATAGAGGCAAGGGTGATGACCTGATCCATGGTCATGCCCATGTCATTTGCACGCTCATAATAAGCATCCGTGATCTTCTTCTGGAAGTTCAGCAGGATCTTGTGGATGACCGCGACCTCCGCGTCGTCCGTAAAGAAGAAGTAGGTGTCCGGGAACAGATATCCCTCCAGACGGTACTTTCTCTGGGCATCCAGCGTCGGCATGTCGTCAAGGACGCGGAATTCATCAAAGGGCTAGTTGTTGATAACGTCCACCACTCCCGCTTTCGTTCCGATGCCGTAGGATAAGAACAGGTCAATCATCTGGTCGATGGTATAGCCTTCGGGAATCGTGATAACCACCTGCTGCCGCGTACTCTCCACATAGGTGAAGGTGCGGTTGAGCTGCTTGTAGTTCATAGACGGGGTAATCTCGTATTCACCCACAAGATAGTTCGTGGAATAGTCCTTGATGCGGATGAACAGCTCATAGACCGTCGGGTACCGGATGACGCCGTTTGCATACAGCATCTCCGCCACCTGTCCTGTGGTCATATCTTCCTCGATGACAACGGTGACCGCTTCATCACTCTTGACAAAGGCAAACACATCGTTGCCCACAGAAATGATGGCGTAGGAAGCAAAAACCGAAACGATCAGCACAGAGACGATATAGACAACACCTTTCAGAAGGGAGGTCAGCGCCGTGGTGTCGTGTTCCTCCGGCTCGTCGTCTTCTTCCTGCCGCTTTGATTTCTTCGGCGGATTCTTCCGCACAGTGTGGGAGCGGCTGTGTACCGTCGTCCGGACCGACATATCCCCATGGGAATCATCTTCCCCATCGGTATTGTTCCCGGCAGAGCCGTCATAGTCCCCGCCGCCGGGGATCCGGTGCTCTCTGGTCTGTTCGTCTGTCACGACCGCATGGGCACGGGTGGGAAGATCGTCCTGCACAGGCATATTCCGGTTTCCGTCCGGCATGTGCACAACGGAAGTCTGTTCTTCCTCCGCCGTCTCCGGGGCAGTATCCGCTGCCGGCTGCTGCACCTGTGCAGACTGCTGCACCTGTGCAGAGCCATTCCCGGCCTGCTGCTTTTTGCGCATGAGCAGAGCTCTGCGTTCCTCATCCGTCATGCGGCTGAGAGTAAAGGCGCGGGCGATCTGCTTTTTTTCTTCTTCGGTCAGACGGCTGCGGGAGCATACACGCGCAAACTCCTTTTTCTCGTCTTCCGATAATTTTCCCATGGAGAGGGCGGCAATGACACGCCGCTTCTCTTCCGGTGAGAGCTGTTCAAACGTAAAGTTTTCGGAATTCTGATCCGTCATAGGTTGGACCATCCTTTCTGGTTCTCAAAAGGGAGACTGCACATCCATATCAGAGGATCCCTGTCACGCGCAGAAGATACAGAACGATGCAGCCGATGTAAAAGGGGGAAAGCAGGGAGAGGATGAACGCCTTTCCTCTGCGGGGAGCGCGGCTCCGCTGCCGCTCTTCCTCCGTGGCACCGAGGTAGGCCGGAAGCGGCTGACCTTTGATGCCTTTATCATAAATGACACGCTCCGCCTGGCTGAGCATCATAATGGTGCAGAGCAGCATCGCCGTCACAAGAATGAACGTAAAGAAAATCTCGTTTTCGGGCTTGGAGATAAACGCCCAGATATATTCTTCAAAGAAAAGACTATAAAGATTATAACACACATGAATGATGATGGGCGCAAAGACCGACTGGGTGACATAAACGGAAAAGCCCAGCAGAAGTCCTCCCGCAAAGGACGGGAACAGCGATACCACATTCATGCCCAGCAGACTGTAAAGAGCAGCCGTCAGAAAGATCGCCGCAGGCGCACCGCAGCTCTCGTATTCGGAAAACAGGACGGAGCGGAATAAAAGTTCCTCCGTCACCGCAGGCAGAAACGCAAACACAACGGTGGTATAGAGAGTATCGTAGACGTTGCCGCCCAGATCCCCCAGCGTCCGCCCGTACAGTGAATAGACGCTGTGGGCGTAGATACCGCCGGAAATACCGAAATTCCGCATACAGAGCTCCACCGCCGTCATGGCTGTGATCATGACAAAGACGGAGAACAAAAGGAACACCGCTTTTTCCAGTCCGAAGACCCTGAATTTCAGCCGCAGGATATCGTTGTCGCCTTTGGCTTTGCAGAAGAAGATGGTCGGCAGCACAAAGGTGAGCAGCTGCAGAATGACAAATGAGAGGTACGCTTCTCTGGTTTCCGTCAACCGCGAACTGTCAATGTAACCTGACAGCTGCAGAAACAGCAGCGTGCAGAACGGGAGAAGCGGTACAAATAACCGAGATTTATTCGATTGCATGGATGGTTCTAACTCCTTTTTCCGCCGCAAGACAGTTTACCGGAAGATCAAATTCTCCGCGGGGTACATGGGGAAGGACAAATTCGTCATACACGATACCGACAGAGATACCGGGAAACGACGCAAGAAAGCGGTCGTAATACCCTTTGCCGAAGCCCACTCGATAACCATCGGTATCATAAACAAGTCCGGGTACCAGAATCACAGAGGAACAGTCCGGACAAAGCACAGGACAGTCAGGACCCGGTTCCCTGATCCCGTAAGCGCCGGTCAAAAACTGCTCTTCCGATGAAACTTCATAAAACTTCATCGTGGAAGTCTCCGTTTCACACCGTGGAAACCCGCAGGAAAGGCCCGCCGCAGCACAGACGGAGAACAGCGGCATCACGTCGATTTCAAACCCCATCGGCGCATAGAAAAACACCTTCTCTGGCTTCCGGGCACGAAGAAAATCCGCAAGCGTCTCACAGACTGCCCGGTCGCGTCTTGCCCGCTCGTCTGCCGGGACTGCGCTCCGCAGCATTCTGTATTCCCGCCGGAGCGCTTTCTTTTCGGCATTCACCCCGGCTTCGGTGATTTTTATATCCACTGCTTACGCCTGTACGGAAGCGCGGATCTTGTCGGAAACCTCTTCTCCGTACAGCGCCGTCACCAGCGTCAGACCGAACTGCAGCGCAACACCCATACCCTTTGCGGTGATGAAATTTTCATCGGTGACAACACTCTTTGCGGAAATATTCGCATCTACCAGATACTTTTCAAATCCGGGATAGCAGATGGCGGAACGTCCGGTGAGCAGTCCCAGCTTGCCGATGATGGAGGGAGCCGCACAGATGGCACCGATGGTGATACCGCGCTCGGCTGCATAACGGATCGCATCATGTACCGCCGCGGACCGGTCAAGATTGGAGGTGCCGGGCATGCCGCCGGGCAGAATGATCATCTCCAGTGCGCTGTCCAGTACCATTTCGTCGGTGGTGATATCCGCGGTCACGGTGATGCCGTGGGAACCGGTGACAGCCTTTCCCGTCACGCCCACCGTCTGAATCTCCGCACCCGCCCGGCGCAGAAGGTCCAGAGGTGTCAGGGCCTCCACTTCTTCAAATCCGTCGGCAAGAAATAAGTAAACCATAAAAAATCCTTTCTTTTTCTCCTGTCGGGGCCTGCATTCCATGCTGCCCCGCTTTATAGTATGGCACATCCGCCGCCGGGTCAAGACACAGACGACGGAAAAATTGTTGGTTCAGGGTTGTAATTTTACGCTTTTTGCGCTTTTTTCAGATACGGTGCGA
>JAKSPR010000040.1 GCA_024404655.1 Clostridia bacterium
TCTTCTCTTTTCGGTTCCTTTTCTCTTTCGCAAGAAAGGAAGAGAAAAGGAACAATCCTCCGGTTTGATCCCATCCGGCATCAAAAACCGTCGAAAAATGTCACTTCTTCAAAATCGCCAGCATCAGTTCCCGCAGCGTCTTGCACGCACAGGCGGTCGAGGCTCCGCTGGCATCCAACAAGGGCGAAAGCTCGTTCACATCCGCAGCAACCAGATTCAGCTCTGCCACTTTACGGATGGCAGAGAGCAGATCATTGAACTGTACTCCGCCCGCTTCCGGCGTTCCCGTTCCGGGGAAGCAGGAGGGATCAAGACAGTCAAGATCAATCGTGAAGTAGACGGGTGCTCCGCTCGCTTTCAATTCCGATACCACCGCATCCAGTCCGTCAAAGGAGAAGGGGTGCATGTCCGTGTGGGCTTTCGCAAACCGGAATTCTTCCCGGTCGCCGCTGCGGATGCAGAACTGGTGGATCCGTCCGTCTCCCGTCAGATCGTAACAACGGCGGATGACACAGGCGTGACTGAACTGCACACCGAGATAGTCGTCCCGCAGGTCTGCATGCGCGTCAAAATGGATGATCTGCAGATCGGGGTATTTTTTGACTGCCGCACGGACGGCACCGAGGGTCACAAGATGCTCGCCGCCGATGAGCAGCGGGAATTTTCCGTCGTCGAGAATGATCTGCGCACGCTCTTCGATCATCGCAAGCGCACGGTCGGGAGAACCGAAGGGCAGCTCAATGTCGCCGGAATCAAAGACCGCATAGTCCGTTAAGTCTTCGTCCTGATAGGGGCTGTAGGTCTCAATGCCGTAGCTTTCGTGCCGCATGGCAGAGGGGCCGAGACGCGTCCCCGGACGGTAGCTCGTGGTCGAATCAAAGGGCGCGCCGAATAATACCAGCTTTGCGTCTTCGTATTCGCTGTCACAGGCAATAAAGGTTTCAATGTTTGGCGTCAGCATCGGTGTTTCCCTCCACACTTTTCAGCATTTCTTCCAGGAAGGCAGGCAGACAGAAGGCACCTGTGTGCAGCCTCGTGGTGTAGTATTTTGTTTTGAGTCCGCGCTCCGTCCAGCGGGCAAAATCCGCATCGTCCACGGGATGGTACTTCTTGCTTGCAAAACCGAAGAGCCAGTAGCCGGCGGCATAGGTCGGAATGTGCGCCTGATAGACACGGCTGATCGGGAAAGTCTCCGCAATGCGCTTGTGGCTGCGGCGCATGGCTTCCGCGTCTTCGCTGAAGAAGGGACTGCCTTGCTGATTCACAAGAATACCGTCTTCTTTGAGGGCGTTGTAGCAGTTGCCGTAGAATTCTTTCGTAAAGAGACCTTCGGAGGGACCGAAGGGGTCGTTGGAATCCACGATGATGATGTCGTATTTGTTCTGGAACCGGCGCACATACTTGAGGGCGTTGCCGTAGGAAATGCTGACACGGGGGTCGTCCAGACGGCAGGCGTTTTCGGGAAGATAGGTGCGGCAGGCGTCCACGACCATGGGATCAAGCTCTACAAGCTCGATGGTTTCAATGCCGTTGTAGCGGGTGAGCTCTTTGACGACACCGCCGTCACCGGCACCGATCACAAGGATGTTGCGGGGATTGGGGTGAACCGCCATCGGGACGTGGGTAATCATTTCGTCGTAGATGAATTCGTCGCGCTCGGTCAGCATGACATTGCCGTTGAGGACGAGCATTTTGCCGAATTCAGGAGTTTCAAAGATGTCGATGCGCTGATATTCGCTCTCGGCGGTGTATAAATGGCGGTTGACACGGACGCTGTGCTGAACGTCCGGCGTGTGAAATTCGCTGAACCAGAATTCCATAATAAATTTCAATCCTTTCTTCCGGCGACTACATCGCCGCGGCAGCGCGGCGCGTCAAAACTTTCGGAGGGGGGCTGACGCCGTGACTATTATTCTTTCATAACATTCAACCGAAGCACCAGCGGATCCTCCGGACCCGTCATACTGCAGCCCTTGACTTTCGCGTATTCAATATAATCCAGTATCTCATCCGTGATCTTCTCACCGGGTGCCAGAATCGGGATTCCCGGAGGGTAACACATGACAAATTCACTGCATATCCGCCCTCTCGATGCGCGCAGCGGCACGCTCTCCTTCTCTGCGTAGAACGCCTCCTGCGGGCTATATACCACCGTCGGTGCGATATACTCCTGATTGAGCAGTCCCGATCCATCTGTCTGGAATCTTCTTCTGATCTCCGCCAGAGCACTGACGAGCCGTTCTACCTCCTGCGTTCTGTCGCCAAGAGAAACATACGCGAGAATATTACCGATATCACCGAACTCGATCTGGATATCGTACTCATCACGGAGCAGATCATAAACCTCGATGCCCGCAAGACCGATATCTCTTGTATGGACGCTGAGTTTTGTCACGTCGAAATCGAACACGGAGTCATGGTTGATGAGCTCTCTGCCGAATGCGTAATATCCGCCGATCTCATTGATCTCCCGTCTTGCGTACTCCGCCATATTTGCGACCTGTGCGAAAACCTTATCTCCGCGGAGGGCGAGGTTCTTTCTGCTGATATCAAGGCTGGACGTGAGCAGGTAGCTGCCCGACGTGGTCTGGGTCAGGTTGATGATCTGTCTGACGTAATCTGTACGGATACCGGGACCTGTGAGCAGGAAACTGGACTGGGTCAGGCTTCCTCCGCTCTTATGCATGGAAACGGCTGCCATATCTGCGCCTGCCTCCATGGCGGTCACGGGGAAATTATCACCGAAATAGAAATGCGTTCCGTGTGCCTCATCGACGAGGCACAGCATACCTGCGTTATGCGCCATCTGCACGATGGTGCGCAGATCGGAGCAGATACCGTAATATGTGGGGTTATTGACGAGCACGGCGACGGCCTTGGGATGTTCAAGGATGGCTCTCTGGACGTCTGCTCTCTCCATACCGAGGGAGATACCGAGTTTACCGTCCACGTCAGGGTTGACGTAAACGGGGATCGCGCCGCAGAGGACAAGGGCATTGATGACACTTCTATGGACGTTTCTGGGCAGGATGATCTCATCGCCGCGTTTACATGCGGTCAGCACCATGCTCTGCACGGCGCTTGTGGTGCCTCCCACCATGAGGAATGCGTGATTTGCGCCGAACGCATCGGCGGCGAGAGCCTCCGCCTCACGGATGACGGAAACGGGCTGGCAGAGATTATCCAGCGGTTTCATACTATTGACGTCGATGCTGACGCAGCGTTCTCCTAAAAACTGGGTGAGTTCCGGGTTGCCGCGTCCGCGCTTATGACCGGGGACATCGAATGGAACGACGCGCATCTGCCGGAAGCGCTCCAGCGCTTCATGGATGGGTGCCCGTTCCTGATTCAGACTGTATTGTCTTTTCATATAGCCGCCTCTTTTCCCGGTACAAAAAAGAAAACGCAGGACTGTTCTGCACAGCCTGCGTCCGGTCATCCTGATAGTTTTCCCCGAAAAAAGGATTCACCTTCCCCGTCTCTATGATCTGGGTCGGCACCGTTTTTCCCTCATTTTTTCCTTGCCTCTGTTCCGGGGACCTTGGGATCATGCGGGATACGGTTTCTCTTTATTTCGGAATCTGCGGAGAAGAGTCTATATAGCAATTACACACTTTTACTACTCTTATTGACCATTTCACAAGTCTGCGCGGCGTTTACTTATTTGGGTACCGTCGTACATTTCGGTTATAAAGTAACCAACTCATAAAATTGAGCTTTGAACTCAATCAATAAGGCTGCCAAAGGCTGCCTAAATCGGCATTGGACCCGGCTGTCCGTGTGGCCTTGACCCTTCGATCGGGTGGTCCATGAATAATCACTTCTATAGACTTTTTGGTCTCTGACTTTTTGTCTTAGTAAGCACTGTGATTATAACATAAAAAGATGGATTTTGTCAAGAGGGAAAATAAAAAATCATTTTATATGGGGGAAAAGCAGTGTTACCGTTTGATTGAGGTTCTGCCCTCGGCTGAATTTCTGCCCTCGGCTGAATTTCTGCCCTCGGCCGGGTTCTGACTTCGTCCGGCTTTTGTGGGGTGACCGGCAAGGGCTTTGCGGTCGCCCTTGCAGGCTTCGCACGCTGCGCGGATCATTCTATTTTGATTCATGTTGGCAGGGGACGGTTACTGTCCGGGTGGGGATTTACAGCTTTTCTGCCCTCGGCCGGGTTTTGGCTTCGTCTGGCTTTTGTGGGGTGACCGGCAAGGGCTTTGCGGTCGCCCTTGCAGGCTTCGCACGCTGCGCGGGGAGTTCTATCTTGATTTATGCTGTTATTGGAATATGGGCGGGAGTGGTAACTGTTTGGCGGGAAGTCGGTTTATGCGGAACAGGGGGCATGGGGTGTTTTGAGGCGGGCGGTCTTCCGTCCGGCGGGCAATACATAAATGTAAATTTTTTTATTGCTCTCCATGTCCCTTGACATTGCTTTGCGGTTACGGTATAATAATAACAATCAGATTTCTGTTTTTCACGCAGAAACCGTCAATATGCACACAACAATACGGAAAAGTTTCATCATTTTGCCGCAAGGAAAGGGTACAATATGAACACCGAAACCACGGACACCCAAGCAGTCACAGAAGAAGAGGCTCCCGTCCGCGCAAAGAACGAGGATCCCGCAAAGACGCCTCTTTACGATGCCGCCGCAGGCCTTGTCAAAGAGATCGAAAAGGTCGTCATCGGTAAGCACCGTGAGGTCGTTTTACTGGTCACTGCCATGCTGTCCGGCGGTCATGTGCTGATCGAGGACGTCCCCGGTGTCGGTAAGACCACTCTTGCCGCAGCGCTGGCATCTGCTGCAGGGCTCCGCTTCAAGCGTGCGCAGTTCACTCCCGACGTCATGGCCTCCGACATCACCGGTTTCAACATCTACAACCGCCAGACCGAGAATTTTGAATTCCGGGAAGGTCTTGTCATGACCAACATCCTGCTGGCAGACGAAATCAACCGTGCTTCACCGAAGACCCAGTCCTCCCTTCTGGAATCCATGGAAGAATCCAAAGTCACCGTGGACGGTGTGACCTATCCGATCCCCGATCCGTTCTTCGTCATTGCGACCCAGAACCCCACGGGTTTTGTCGGCACCTATCCGCTGCCCGAAGCACAGCTGGACCGTTTCACCGTCAAAATCTCCCTCGGCTATCCGCTGCCGGATGAGGAAATCGCCGTTCTGCGCGACAGAAAGAATGCAAATCCTCTGGACGCTGTCAAGGCTGCCGCCGACCCTGCATCCATTCTGGCCCTGAAAGCGGCCTGCGCCGATGTTCATGTGGACACCGCCATCTATGCCTACATTGTCAAGCTGGCAGGAGTGACGAGAAAGCATCCGTCCCTTGCCCTCGGTGCCAGCCCCCGTGCGTCTCTGGCGCTGACCCGTATGGCACAGGCTTATGCCTTCATGAACCGCCGGGACTATGTCTCCCCGGAGGACGTCAACGCCATTTTCGTCAACACCATCGCTCACCGTGTCATCCTGCGTCAGGAAGCGAAGCTGCAGCGTCTGACTGCCGAAAATATCCTGCGTGACATCCTGCGCTCCACCGATGTTCCCTACGTCGGCAGCCGCGCAAAGCCCGGTGTGGAAACCGACGCCGAATAAGCGGGCGGTCACAGCATCATGGATGAAATGAACAAACAGCCGGCGGAGGAAACCCAAGCGGCACAGGCTCCCGTCGGCGACGTCTTTGCAAAAGCAGAGGAACTGCAGCGCAAGGCGGAAGCGAAAAAGAAGAAAGCCCAGGAAAAGGCGGACAAAAAAGCCCTCCGTGCCATCCGTAAAAAGGAAAAACGGGCGGCTCTGAAGGAATATCCCACCTTCTCCGTGACAAAGAACTTCGTTTTCTATCTTTGCTTTTTCGTTTTTGCCCTGATCTTTACCCAGGCGCTGCGCTCTCCTTTGTCCTCTGTGCTGTTTATCTTTGTGATCCTGCTCCCGTGGGTCATGCTGCTGTACCTTCTGACGGCCATTGTGAATCTGCGGGATTCCAACGCATCGGAAGCCGAAACCGTACAGAAAGGCGTACCGCTGGAATATGAGATCATGCTGGCCAACGACGGCTGGCTGCCCTATCCCTATGCAGAGGCGGATATCCTCTATCCGTCAAGCGGCGGCGTGCGCTGTGATGTGCGCCGTGCCTCCTTCCAGCTGGCTCCCATGGGTGTTTACCGCATCCGGGATAAAGCGGTCTTTCACTACCGCGGCAGCTATGATATCGGCGTGCGGGATATTTACGTCTACGACCTTCTGAAACTGTTCCGTCTGCGTCTGCGGCGGGACAATCTCCGTCCGATCTTCGTCATGCCCCGCCGTCTTGCGCTTCTGACCGACGGTCAGGGTGCGGCGTCGGAGATCAACACCACCGAAGTCCGCAACATGCGCGGTCAGGACAGAACGGAGCTCACCGAGATCAAGGAATACCAGATGGGTGACGGTCTGCGTGACATTCACTGGAAGCTGTCTTCAAAGACGCAGGACCTGATGGTCAAGCACTACGGCATGAACGCCTGCCGTTCGGTCTACTATCTGCCCGATCTTGCCGAAGGATATACGGACCCGCTGAAAAAGGGTCTTTACGAGCCGGATATCAACCAGTACTGCGCCGATGCTGTCACGGAAATGACCATTGCGCTGATCCTCGCCGCTCTGCGCGGAGACAGCAACATCGCAACGCTCTTATGGTATGACCGCCGCGCCGCGGCTGCCCTTCCGGCGGTGGAGACTGCGGCACCGGAGACGGATGAAAAATCCGGTCTGCGTCTGCCCCATCTGCCGGCAAAGGAGCCTGCGCCCCAGATCGGCTATGCAGCGGAGGTCATGTATAACGAACTGGACTTCGAGCGCGTCTATCCCTATTTTGCCACGGCTGCGCTCCATTCCCCCGATCTGCGTCCCGGCTCCCTCTGCCGTTTCATCACGGAAACGGAGAGCGTGTCCTACTACATCGTCACCAGCCGTCTGGACGGCGGTCTTGTGCAAGCGCTGCAGGAGGATATCCGCGACTATTCCTCCGTCGTTTTAAGCGGCGGACTTGAAGTCTATTACTTCAACCCCCAGCGCAAGATCCGCGACCCCGCGGCGCGCAGGGAAAAAGAAGAATACGACGAGCAGCTGATCGGTCAGCTCCGTGCCTCCGGCATCATCGTTCACAGCTTTGATTCTCTTGACTGATACGGTATCCTTGTATCGGAAAGGTTTGATCATCACATGACGAAATCGGAAAAAATAAAACTCAAACAACGGAATCTGCGCTCTCTGCATGCGGGCGACCAGCGGTTGGAGCCGTGGATGACGCCGGTGGGTCTCATCCTGCGCTGTCTGGTGCCGGCACTGCTGACCATCGGCCTCTATCTGTTCACGGACAACGCCTTTGGTCTTGCATCGCCGAAAGCCGTCTTTGTGCCGCTGATCATCGTCTGCTCGGCCCTCGGTGTGTTCATGCGCTACAGCCGCATCGTGTGTGCGGTGGGGTGGGTCGGGATTCTCGGCGGCATCGGTACGCTCTTTGCCCTCTCCGGCATGGATCCGCTGACCTACACCGTGACCCTTGCGCGCAGCTTCTTCAATACGGCAGTATCCTATATGATGCACATCGGCTACCGCACGCTGTATGTATTTCTCATTGATACGGAGCTTGAAGAAGCGGCGGAAGCGGGTTTTGCGGTCATCTTCTTCGGCATCGTGACGGCGCTGATCGCGCTGATCGTCGGTGCCTGCTGCGCCAAGCGCGTGAAGGTCTTCCCCCTTGCCCTCATCATCGGCATTGACTACTTTGTCATCTTCATGTATAACATTTCCACCTCGAAATGGGGCTTTGCCCTCTCCCTTGCGGGCATTGTGGGCATCCTCTGCCAGAAGATGGCGGACAAAGCCGCAGTTTACGCCGAACCCGATGCAAAGGAAGGCGAAGGCGAGAGCATGCGGGATGTCTTTGCCCAGCCCCAGACGGCAGACAGCATTGCCGCAGAATCCGTTCCCGAAGCTCCCAAAAAGGCAAAGAAAGAAAAGAAAGCCAAAAAGCCTCTGACCGATGAAGAAAAGGACGCTCTGAAAGCAAAGCGAAAGCGCGATCTGCGGAGCTATGCCGTGGGCGGCATCTGCTCCTTCTTCGCATCAATTCTGATGCTTGCGATCCTTGCCATCCCTGCCTCCCGTGTGAAGAATATCTGGCGCACCTACGAATCCATCGACACCATCATGGAGACCATCCGTGCCTATGAGATGGCGATCATCACAGGTGAGGATATGCAGATCACGGACCTGGGTCTGACCGGCGCTGCGGAGATCCTCGAAGCACGCTCTGCCATTGCCCAGCCGCGGTACTTCACCGGCAAGCCGGTTCTGGAGATCCAGTCCAACACCAGCACCGCCATTTATCTGCGGTCGTGGATCTCCTCCACCTTCAAGGAGGACCGCTGGTATGTAGCGGATGATTCCCAGCGTTCCGCCTTCAAAGCAAAGTTCGGTACGGATTTCCGTGCCGAGTCCATCACCTACCGCTTCTTCCGCAACCTCAATGAGAAGCTGGTGCGGTACAATTCCCCCACGTCCTATGTCAATCACGAGGATGACGGCTACGTCACGTCTCTCGTTTCCATCAAGAATCTCGGCGTGTCGGGCAATATCCTGTTTCTGCCGGAACGGTTCGATTCGGAGCGCAGTCTGTTTGATTACGGCTCCATTGAAACGCCGTATCAGAAGCGCTGGATCAACTACTTCGACGGCATCGCCTATTCCCGTGCGTTCCATAAAGGCGCAAAATACTCCGCCGTTGCGTATCTGCCCCTTTACAAGGACGAAGAGTGGATGGAGAACCTGAACTTCAAGCGCTACGACTACGACCGGTTCTGTGCCCTTTACGAATACCTCGGTGACACCATTGCGCTCTACGAGGCCGACACCCGTAATGTGCAGCTGCTCATTGACGCTTACGGCGCCATGAGCGACGAAGAACGGGCGGTCTTTGAAAAAGAGATGAACGAAGTCTTTGCGTACAACGAGTATGTACAGGATTCCGGCATCTACACCTCCATGCCGGAGGATGCGGCACTGTATGAACCGCTCCATGAGCTCGCCGTGGATATCATCTGCAGCGAACCCCTTGCCGATATCGGTATCCCCGTCCCCGGTGACACTTCGTCCAGCGCAAACGGCAAGACTGTAAAGGATGTATTGCCGGAGCTGCAGTCCTACGACTACACGGATTATCTTTATTACATCAGCACCATGCTTGCGGAATACAGAGAACAGTTCCCCGTCGATGATACGGAGGATGAGGACGCGCCCGAGCGCGGTGACATTACGTTCCCCGGTCCGTTCCTGCGTGCGGAAGAAGTCCGCGGCTCCGACCATTCCCTCATCGACGTGAAGTATTATATCACGGACTTTGAGTCGTTCCGCATGCTTGTACCGGATATGATCACCTATTATTACCCGCACTTCACCCGCTGTGTGGCGAAGTATCTTGCGGAGAATATGACCTACACGCTGAATCCGGAACCTCCGGAGGAAGGCGACACCCTGTCCTCTGTGGAGCGGTTCCTCTTTGTCACAAAGGAGGGCTACTGCGTGCAGTATGCCACCGCCGCAACGCTGATGCTCCGCACGCTGGGTGTTCCCACCCGGTATGTCGAGGGTTATATCGCGCCGAAGATGGTGCGGAATAACCCGGAGAATCCCGAGGACAAGGTCGGGAACTACATCGGCACCGTCCGGGACTACAATGCCCACGCCTGGGTGGAAATCTATCTGCCCAACTACGGCTGGCTCATGCAGGAGGTCACGACCCCGTACTACAGCACCATGAACGATCCCTATGAGCGGCTGACCTATACGCCCCATGAAAGCACCTACACACCGTCAACGGAGGTCATTGAGGAGGAGGAAGAAGAGGAAGAAGAAGAGGAGACCCTTTGGGACACCTGGGGCGACCTCATCATCACCCTCGGCATCATCCTCGCCGTCGCCGCTGTTGTGTTCGTTATCCTCAACCGTTATCTCGCCGTTCAGGCCGGCAAGCGGTTCCGTCACGAAAGCAACCTGCGCAACGCCAAACGGGATCTTCTGAATGACGAGCAGCGCAAAACCGCAGCGGAAGAACTCTACGACACCATGCGGAAGACCGTAAAGCAGTTCGGCATGAAGCCTGTCAAGGGTGAAACACCGGAATCCTTTGCAAGACGGCTGGATATGCGGTTCCCCGTAACGGAAACCGGCGCATCCATCGTGCTTTCGATCATTGAGAAGAACGAGTTCGGCGAAGGCATCACAAACGAAGAAATTGCGGAATTTGCGGAATATATCACCAGACTGGAAGACAAGATCCGCGGCGAAGCAGGATTCTTCAAGATGTTCACGCTGAAATATGTGCTCGGTCTGATGTGATCTGACCGGCACAAAATCCCAACCAACATTCCCAAAGGGAGAGCCTACACAGAAAAAAGTAGTCTCTCCCTTCGCTTTGGAATCAGATTGATTATAAAAATCCTCATGCTATCTTTTCGTCAGGGTTCATAGTACAATATATTACAAGAAGGGAGGTGGAAACTTATGAAATACGAAAACGCAAAAGACATCCTGCCAAAGGAACTGTTTGAGCAGGTGCAGGCGTACGCCGCCGGAAAGCTGCTCTATTTTCCGATCGCCGGACGCCGAAGCCTGTGGGGGACCAAAAACGGAAACCGCCGCAGAACCGAAATGAGAAATCAGGAGATCAGACGGCTGTTTGAAAGCGGCTGTTCTCCCGACGAGCTTGCGGAGAAATACTACCTTACCCCCGAAAGCATCAAAAACATCATCTATGCAAAGAGAGGAAACAAAATGAATCTTGACGAAATTTTCAGCCTGTACAGCGACCATGCGCCGCTGTCGGCAGAGCGAACCTATTTCATTGACGAAATGCAGGAATGGAACGAATACTATTACTGTGCGGATTATGCCCTCGTTTTCCCCGAGCGGAAGCTGACGCTGCACATTCATCACTATCCCTTTACGTCTCCTGAGCGTCTGGAAGAACAGAACCGGACTGCCGAAGCGTATCAGAATGCGGGATGCGACGCCTGCCGCATCGTACCGGACCTTTCGGGGAATCTGTACCGCTCCGTCTCCTTTGAAGGTCACGACTGCATTGTCTTTGCGGAAGAAACCCGCGAAAACGCATCTCCTGTATCGGAAAATTCTCCCCGCTGTGCGGACGGCCGTTATATTTACACCGATGAGCTTCTGACACTGATAGCAAAAATCGGAGAAAAGCATCTTATTGGAAAAGAGCCGAATTATGCGGTTCTCTTTGATCCCGTCTCAAGCTGCTTCAAGCGTCACGAGGACTGGATCCACGAATACACCGAAATGGACCTGCCCGACAGAATCAAAGAAAAGCAGCCGGATCTATCCGGTCTTTATGAGAACATCAACGCCGAGCTGCGCTGTGTGCGGGATGCGCTCCGCAAAATCTACGGAAAGCTCCCGAAATCGGTATTTCACGGTGAAGAGCGGGGCGATTCGATTCTGACCGACGAAAACGGTCATCTTGTCAGCGTCTGCGATTTTGTTGACGGCGGTGCAGACGTCTGCGTCAATCATTTTCTATGTCTTGCCATGCAGCAGGATGAAATGCTGCCGGACGACTATGCGTGGCTTGCAGTTCATGATCCCGAAATCAACCGCATGAGAACCGAGAGCGTCATTCATGCCATGCGTGTCATCGGAAAAGAATACACATGGAATGAGGATGAGCTGACTGCGCTTCCTCTTATCTACAAGCTGATGCTGTTCGGACGTCCCTATTATTTCGGCACGCTGTTCGCTCTGATGGATGACCACGACAAGCTGAAAGAAATGCTGGAATTTATTCTGAAGCAGCTCACCTCCCCCGACGAGATTGATTTCAGAAGTATTCTTGCAAAATAAGTTCAATACGTCTTCTTCATGATAAAGCGCTCCCTTGGGGCTGTCTCCGCTGCGGTTTTTCGCCGCAGCGGTTCTTTTTGTTCTTGCATTATTCACAAATTGATGGTATACTGAATACATCCAATCACAAACACAAGGACAAACCTTTTTGCTATGAACGAAAACAACACTCAGAAGTCCTCTGCTCCCGCGCTCTGCGAGCTCAGCGGCAGTGCGCTTGCCTATCTCGGCGATGCAGTGCTTGAAGTCATGGTCCGCCGGATGCTGGTGGAAACCGGGGTCGGCAACTCCGGAAAACTGAACGATCTCTCCCGCGACTATGTGCGTGCCTCCCGGCAGAGCGCGGGGCTCGAGCGCATTCTTCCCCTGCTCACCGAAGAAGAAGAAGCCGCCTACCGCCGCGGCCGCAACGCCGCCGGAGCGCATCCGAAAAGTGCTACCATGGCGGAATACCGCCGCGCGACCGGTTTTGAGGCGCTCTTCGGTTATCTCTATATGAAAAACGACGCCGCGCGTCTTGACGAGCTTTTCCGTGCCTATGTCTGTGCCGAAGCTCCCGGAAAGGAGGATTCCTCTGACCTATGAAAATGAAAAAAAGCAAAAAAATCGCGCTCTCTGCGATTCTCAGTGCGCTCAGCGTTCTGATTCTTTTCGCCGGAGCCGTGATTGATGTTCTCTCCATGACGGCTGCTGCCTTTGCCTCTCTCTTTATCATCATTATTATGATCGAAGTCGGGATGCCCTATCCTGTGCTTGTCTGGGGCGTGACCTCCGCGCTTTCCCTGATCCTGCTTCCCAACAAGTTACCGGCTATCATGTATTTTCTGATCTGCGGGATCTATCCGATACTCAAAGCGCAGTTTGAGCGGTTACATTATGTGGTATCGTGGGTACTCAAGTTAAGTGTTTTCAACATTTCGCTTTTACTGATGATCACCATTTCCAAATACATCTTTTATCTGAATGATTCCTCCTTTGATTTTACGATTCCTGTGATTGTGATCGGGAATTTAGCGTTGATTCTTTATGATATTGCGATGTCGAAGATTATTTTGCTTTATATTGTGAAGATGAGGAAGCATCTTGGGCTGAAGAATTATTTTGAATATTGAAAAGAAGTCCGGCACCGTTTGGGGCCGGACTTCTTTTCGGCCGCGGCGGGACCGGGACCGCCGTGATTAATTCTCCTTGGCAGGAAAGCTGAATCTTCCACGGCACACGCCGGGGGAACGATTTGGAAGAAGGGAGAGGGGGCTCCACGCCAAGCCCCCAAGGGCTTTCGCTTCGCGAAACCCTTAAAGAATCCCTTTGGGATTCTTTTCGGCTATGAGC
>JAKSPR010000400.1 GCA_024404655.1 Clostridia bacterium
AATCCCGGACAGCGTCGGACAGGTGTATCTTCCGGACTTGCGCCTGTGCTTTGCGGATATCCTCCGCGGTGCAGACGGACTGCAGCGCTGAAAGCGGCGACAGTTCCACATGTCCGTCAAGGATAGCCGCTTCTTCACGCTGGGACGGATAGCCAAGGGTCAGGCGCATGAAGAATCGGTCGATCTGCGCCTCGGGCAGCGGAAACGTACCCTGGGATTCAATGGGATTCTGGGTCGCAATGATGAAAAAGGGAGCGGGGAGGGTAAAAGTCTCACCGTCGATGGTCGTCTGGCCTTCCTCCATACATTCAAGCAGAGCGGACTGGGTGCGCGGGGTGGTTCTGTTGATCTCATCGGCAATGATGATATGGGCAAATACGGGACCGGGCCGGAAGACGAATTCGTTTTCCTTCTGGTTATAATAGTGGATGCCTGTGATATCGGAGGGCAGCAGGTCCGGAGTGAACTGGATGCGTCGGAAAGCATTTCCGCCGCAGTCGATGCTCTTTGCAAGGGCTTTGGCAAGAGAGGTCTTGCCGGTGCCGGGGATATCGTCAAGGAGAATATGGCCTCCGCACAGGAGAGCGCAGAGGATCAGATCGATTTTCTCCTTTTTGCCGTAAATGACACGGGAGATATTTTCATTGATCTTTTTGGTAATCAGGGATACGGTTTCCACGGACATGGGAATCATCCTTTCTGTTTATGTTCATCTGACATATCGTATGTTATTATTTTACCATTGCCGCCGGGTCTTGTCAACAGAAACGCCGGATTTTCGCTGTTTTCGGCTGTCTGGGGGACGTTTCGTGCTCTGTTTCTTCTGCAATCCGGGGCAAAATAACGCGATCGTCCGAAGATACTTGACAGACCGGCCGGAAAATGTTACAATAAATCAGAAAATTCCATTGATTCCGGCAATATAAAGGAGGGTTTCCCATGTTTGATATCCAAATCGGTACCTTGATCCCCGCCATGCAGGCAGAAGCCATAATCCCCCAGCTCAACAAAAAGGGATTTGAGTGCTACGCTCTTGATTTCAATGCGGTAAGACCGTCAGAAATCGACTTTTCAGCCCTTGCGGACGGTATTCTGCACGTCCTTGACGGCAGAACGATCTCCTGCCTTGGTTTCTATAAGAATCCCATCATCCGGGAAGAAGACCGCGCACATCTGACCGCGCTGATTGAGAACGCAGGTAAATTCGGCTGCTCCGTCATCGGTGCTTTCGCCGGCGGCAATCCGGAGAAAAGCATTCCCGACACCATGCCGGAATTCCGGGCTGTCTGGGAGCCGCTGGCAGAATGTGCAGCGGAGCACGGCGTAAAAATCGGCTTTGAGGGCTGCGGCGGCGGTTGGTTCGGCGGCAGCACCAATATTGCCTACTGTCCCGACGCATGGGAGCTCATGTTTGACGCTGTTCCCTCTCCGGCTCTGGGGCTGGAATGGGAGCCCTGTCATGCGCTGGAGGGTCTTGCAGATCCGATCATGCAGCTTCGCCACTGGGCGAAACGGGTTGTCCATCTCCACGGCAAGGACTGTACCATCGCGTGGGATGTCGTCCGCGAATACGGAATCCGCGGTCCGCATGCCTATGTCTGGAACCGCACGCCGGGATTCGGCGACAACAACTGGTCGGATATCTTCACGATTCTGCTCCAGAACGGTTTCACGGGTTCCTGCGATATTGAGGGATATCATGATCCCGTTCACTATGACGATATGGAGTGGACGGCACAGGTCGAAGCTCTCGGTTATCTGAAACGCTGCCGCGGCGGTACGGAGTATTTCCCCGGCCCCACGGAATATCGCGGTTACCAGGGGAAACGCAGATAAATCTGCCGCATAAGAACATGAAAAAAACGATCATATAAGGAGAATAACGCCATGAAATGGAAACTGACACAAATCGGTGCAGATTCCGCTGTTGACTTTGCAGCAGAGGAACTGCGCAGATACTTAAAGAAAATGGACAAGACTGCCATGGTCACTCGTATGCAAAACGAGATGATGCGATCTATATCAAAGTGGAAAACGGCGTCGGCATCATCACCGGCACCAATCCCCGCAGTGTGCTGATTGCGGTCTACCGCTATCTCCGCGAACTGGGTTGTGCCTTCCTGCGTCCCGGTGAGGACGGTGAAATCATCCCTGTCTGTCAGGCGGAAGAAATTTCCATTTCCGTCTGTGAGGCCGCTTCTTACCGTCACCGTGCAGTCTGCATTGAAGGTGCTGTCTCTTATGAGCACGTCGCCGACATCATTGACTGGCTGCCGAAGAATGCCATGAACGGCTACTTCACCCAGTTCAAAAAGCCCTATGAATTTCTCAACCGCTGGTATCTCCATACCCAGAACAAGCAGATTCCCGAAGAGCCCCTGACCGATGACGAACTGGATGGTATTCTCGCGCTGCTCCGCGGAGAGATTGCCAAGCGCGGCCTGATGTATCACGGTGTCGGTCACTCCTGGACCTGCGAACCCTTTGGCGTTCCCGGAACCGGCTGGGATGTGCAGACCACAGAACCTCCGGCCTCCATTGCGCCCCGCCT
>JAKSPR010000401.1 GCA_024404655.1 Clostridia bacterium
GCCGGAATCTGTGCGTCAGCCGGGTCTGCCTGCAACGCAAAGGACACCGCACCTTCCCATGTGCTCACCGCCATCGGCCGGGACGCGGCAGCGGGAACATCCTCCCTGCGGCTGACATTGGGCAGAGAGAACACCATGGAGGACGTGGAAGCGATTCTTTCGGCGGTCGGTGAGATCACAAAGACGCTGCGGGAAATGCAGCCAGGATAAAATGATAAAATGATAAAATGCAGCCATCGGAACAGAGATGAGAATCTGACCGATATGATCGAGGAGCTCAGGGCAATGGGCTGCCGGCGGATTCTGGTCGGTATGAGCGGCGGTCTTGACAGTACCTATACGGCGCTGTATCTGAAAGAGCACGGTTTTGACGTTTGCGGAGCGGTTCTCCGCATGACGGAGGAAACGGACACGGATTCTGCGGTTCTTGCTGCGGAGCAGGTCGGCGTGCCGCTGCACATTGTGGACGCGCGGGAGGCCTTCCGGGAGCATGTCATCGACGACTTTGTCCATGCCTACGCGGCAGGACGGACGCCGAATCCCTGTGTGGAATGCAACCGCTATGTCAAGATCGCACTGCTCTGCGATTTTGCGGAGCAGAACGGGTACGACCATGTGTCAACGGGTCATTACGCCAGAATTCTGCAGGATGAGACGTCCGGGAGATACTATGTCCGGCGCGGGGATGATCTGCGCAAGGATCAGAGCTATGTGCTCTGGCAGCTGACCCAGAAACAGCTTTCCATGCTGATCACGCCCCTTGCCCACATGGATAAGAAAGAGATCTGGGAAGCGGCCTCTGCACGCGGCCTCAGAGCTGCGGAGGCAAAGGAAAGCCAGGATATCTGCTTTCTGCCAAACGGCGGATATGTGGATTTCATTGAGGAACGGCTGGGAACCTTCCCACCGGGGGATTTCATCGACGAAAACGGCGCGGCAGTAGGAAAGCACAAGGGCATCATCCGCTATACCGTCGGGCAGAGAAAGGGACTTGGAATCGCGCTCGGCCATCCGGTCTTTGTGACAAAGATCGATCCTACCGACAATACCGTCCATCTTGCCCCTGCAGGGCAGGAGTACGGCAACTGCGTGACGGTGGAGGGGCTGCATTTCCAGCGGATGCGGGATGAGGAACTTATACCGGGCTTCAGAGCTCTGGTCAAAATCCGCTACGCCGCACAGCCGGCTCCGGCAGAAGTGCTCTCCATTGACGGGGAGCGACTGACCCTTGCCTTTGAAACACCCCAGCGGGCGGTGACACCGGGGCAGTCGGCGGTCTTCTACGACGCGGAAAACGGGAACTCCGTGCTCTTCGGCGGGAAGATCTGCTGAAAATGGGGTCCCATAAGCGGAAAAATGGCAAAATTCATCAATTTTGTGTAAAATGCTCACACATAGAAATTACGGCTTTGTATTTAGCTAAATTGTATATGTATAGCGTTTAACATTGATGACTCACCAACGTGCATGGGCATCGAAAAAAGTAATTAATAATAACTAAATTGATGCTCCGACAATACTAATTCCGTAAAACACCGATTTATAAGGGTTTACGACGTCTCGAATTGTCATTTACGATAACAAAACGGCGGATTTTTGCGTTTTAATCAATTTTTAATAAATGATCAAAGTCACCGTTTTCAGGGTAAAATTCCATTGTGAACAGTTTGGAACGAATTCTGACGAAATTTTGACGAATCAATGACGAAACCGCATACTTGACAAGAATCGGGAGTTATGGTATCATTATTCTATGAAAATTCAGGGCAATATACTATACCCATGTCTGCGTGTGCCTTTGATTTTTTATAATCGGCTTCATCGGATGCGGTTTTCCATGATTCTTTCCTATATATTATAGGGGAGGGCGGGGAACAGCGTGCGATGATCCGTTTCAGGCAGTATCCTTTCAGCGTCACTACAGCAAAAAAATCTTGGTAGGAGGAAGAGATGTAATGAAAAATCTCAAGTTGACAAAGCCGATCGCTTTGCTTCTGTCGGGACTTATGATCACAGGCTCCTTTGCGTTCAGCGCAAGCGCAGCAGATCTGACCACAAGTGCAACGAACAGCGAGACATCGGTCGTCAGCAAAAGCATCAGCGAAGTTACCGAACTGTTGAATGCCACCGCGTACTCAACGTACATCGATAACTATGCAGAGATGCCCAAAGCAAAGAGCAGCGTTACCATCGACGCGCTCAACTATGATGCAGCACTCACGACTGCAGCGGTAAAGAAAGACACCTACGGCGGCGTTCAGGCGCTCTATACGCCCGAAACCGGTACCGTCGGCTACAAAGTCAATATTCCCGCTGACGGTCTGTATGCGATCGACATGGAGTACTTCCCCATCGCGGGCAAGGCTTCCAATATCGAACGCGCACTGCGTATCGACGGCAAGATTCCTTTCAAGGAGTCCAGATATTTAAGCATGACAAAGAACTGGATCTTCGACCTGTCCGATGTCGGCGAAACCACCACCGTATTCAAGCAGGATCCCGACGGAAATGACGTAAGACCTTCCAGTATTGATTCCCCGGTCTGGAT
>JAKSPR010000402.1 GCA_024404655.1 Clostridia bacterium
GCCTGCAAGGGCGACCGCAAAGCCCTTGCCGGTCACACTACAAAACCGGGTAAAAGCAAAATCAAGCCGAGGGCAGAAACCAGGATGCACGATAACATCCGATCTGACCAAAACCAACATCCGTCAGAAAAAATCCAATATATCCCGGAACAAAATCATATCAGCATAGAAAATTCAAATACGCAGTAAAAACATCCTCCCCCCGATTCGCCTATGGCGAATCGAAAAATCAACTCCCGGCTGCAGCCGTTCCCAGCCAAGGAGAGGGATTGGAGGGGGAAAACAATTCCCGATATTCAACAAGGCACAGTGGGGGAGGGCCGGACAGGCACTTCGTGCCGGGACACTTCGGCGTTTGAAATGGATCTCCCCGGCATCCAAACCAATGAAATCTCGAAAAAATCATTGACATTATCTTCATTTCATGATATACTAAAACAAATATATAATAAATCTGTCGCCTCAAAATAAAAGAAAAAAGAGAGAAAGGAATCCCACCATGCATTGGTCAGAAGAACTTGCGCTGAAAGTCATTGAGCGCAACCCCAACAAAGAAGAATATGTCTGCGCAGCAGGCATCAGCCCTTCCGGCAGCATTCACATCGGTAATTTCCGCGATATCGCAACTTCTTATTTCGTCGTGAAAGCCCTGCGCAAAATGGGCAAAAAGGCGAAGCTGCTCTTTTCCTGGGACGAATTCGACCGTATGCGTAAGGTTCCCGCAAACGTCGCAGCCGTCCGCGATGACTATGAGCAGTATATCGGCAAGCCTTATACCGATGTGCCCAATCCTTTCGCAGATGACCCCGATCATGAGACTTATGCCCAGCACTTCGAGGCAGAGTTTGAGCAGTCCATCAAGCGCTTCGGCATCGAGATGGATTACCGCCACCAGACCGAGATGTACCGCTCCGGCAAATATGCAAAGCACGTCATCCACGCCCTGAAGAAGCGCGGAGAGATTTTCGATATCCTCGATCGTCACCGTACCCAGGAGGCTCAGCCCGGCGAGCGTGAGGCATACTATCCCGTTTCCATTTACTGCCCCTGCTGCGGCAAGGATACCACCAAGATCACTTCTCTCACCGAGGACTGCCTGCATGCCACCTATACCTGCGCCTGCGGCCATACCGGCGAGTTCAACTTCGAGACAGACTTCAACTGCAAGCTGGCATGGAAGATCGACTGGCCCATGCGATGGCTCTATGAGGGCGTTGACTTCGAGCCCGGCGGAAAGGATCATGCATCTCTGAACGGCTCCTACGATAACGCAAAGGATGTCGCAAAGGAGATCTTTGGTTATGAAGCTCCCCTGTTCCAGGGTTATGAGTTTATCGGCATCAAGGGTCAGGTCGGTAAGATGTCCGGCTCCACCGGTCTCAATATGACCCCCGATCTGCTGCTCAAGCTCTATCAGCCTGAAATCATTCTGTGGCTCTATTCCAAGACCGAGCCGCTGAAGGCATTCGACTTCTGCTTCGATGACGGTATCCTCCGTCAGTACTTCGAGTACGACAAGATGCTCACCGCAAAGCAGGAGGGCACGCTGGACGAATACGGTCAGACCGTGCTTTATAATACCGAGGTCGAGGGCAGAGAACCGATTCCGGTTCCCATGGGCCTGCTGGTTCAGCTCGGCTCCGTCGTTGACTTCAATCCCGATATGCTGGAAACCGTTTTCGGCAAGATCGGCACGCCCTATACCAAGGAGCAGTTCGCCGACCGTGTGGACCGCGCAAAGTTCTGGCTGGAGCAGTGCGCCCCCGAAAACGTCAACCGTCTGCGCACCATCCGCAACTGGGACGTTTACAACACCCTCACCGATATCGAGAAGGAGCAGATCGCCCGTCTGCATAAGCTCATTGCCGCCGGCGGCTATGACCTGGACGGTCTGAACACCTCCCTTTATGCCATCCCGAAGGAAATCCTTGCCGACCGCGGCGAATCCGTGGACGACAAGACCCTCAAGGGCATTCAGGGTACTTTCTTCAAGAACACTTACCGCCTGCTCATCGACAAGGAAAAGGGTCCCAGACTGTACCTGTTCCTCTTTGCCATCAACCCCGAAAAGTATGTCGGCCTGCTTGATTTCTCCTATCCGGAGACCGAGGAAGAAAAGGCTGCAAAGGCCGCTGCCGAGGCTGCCGCACAGGGTGAAGGCGAAGTCGTCCGTGACCGCGGCCGCAATGATCAGCCCGACGAGTTCCCGCCGATCAAGGAGACTGTCTCCCTTGAAGAGTTCGGCAAGATCGACCTCCGCGTCTGCAAGATCCTCAAGGCACAGGAGATCAGAAAGTCCCACAGCTGCTTGAAGCTCACGCTGTCCGACGGTACCCAGGGGCAGGACAAGCCCTCCCGCGTCATCGTTTCTTCCATCAAGCACGAATATGCGCCGGAAGAACTGGTCGGCAGAAAGATCATTGTCGTTGCCAACCTCGCTCATGCCCGCCTGACCGGCGTCGAGAGCGAAGGTATGCTGCTGGCTGCCACCAACAACTCCTGCGGCTGCCAGATCATCTTCGTCGATGACTGCGT
>JAKSPR010000403.1 GCA_024404655.1 Clostridia bacterium
AGGAAGCATGCAAAGGTCGAAAGCTCAGCAAAGCCCAGGCGGCGGTAATAATCCGCATCCGCACGGATGACAGGCGCATCGGGCGAGAATGCCTTCGGCGGCTTCTTCCAGCCGGAGAACATGGAATTATCGAGCCAGTATTCCAGCAGCTTTGCGTCCTTTTTGCCGAAGAACCAGAGAAGTGGTTCCGGGTAGGCACACTGCTTTTTGTTCCGTTCGGAGGACGGATCGTCCATAGGGATATGGAAATCCCGGTCCATGGGCGCATATTCAAGGAAGATGCCCTCCGCAGGCTTTACCCCGACGGGCGGCTCCTTGCAGTCGGCGTAGGCAAGATAGGCAAGACGGGCATCGGGAATTTCTTTTCTGATTCCGCCGAGCAGCGCATTCATGACCAGCATCTGCTGCTCCGAAGGTGTATAACGGGAGCACGCTTCACAATGGCAGGCGGAATCTACCGCGTCATCCATCCAGAAGAAGAAACGGTTGGTGGAACGGTACAGCCGCTTCGCCGTCGCCCCCGCTCGCTTTGCCATGAAGGCAAGCGCATCCTTATTGGTCGCACAGCAGTTCTTATCCGTGGTGCGGTTTCCCGACGCATCCATGCGGAACCAGTCGGGGTGCGCATCAAACTGCTCCTTCGGGAGCAGATACCGCGCCGCGTGCATTTCGTATTCGATTTCGAGCCCGGCTTCCGCCGCCTCATCAAGGACTTTGCGGAATTTTTCGGTTTCAAGGAGCTTCATCAAGCCCGCCAGGGATTCATGAGCTTCGCCTCCGCCCACGGGATGAAGACCGATGCGGGGAATGCCGTGCTTCTTTGCTTCACGGATCCACACGCTGTCCAGTTCGTCCGGGTGAATGAGTACACTGCCTGTCATATTTTATCGTCCTCCGTTTCATTCGGTTCTGTGTTCATTATAGCAGAGTTTTTCCCGGATTGCAATACAATTTCCCGGATTTCTGCGCGCTGTTCTCCCACCCCTTGACTTCTTTCCCGAAATATGGTATCATGATAACAATCAATCCAAGTCAATAAAGGAGAACTTTCCATGATCACATGCAAGAATCCGATCAACGACGGCTGGTATGCCGATCCCGAAGCGCGCTTCTATGAGGGCGAATACTGGATCTATGCCACCCGTTCCAGAAAATATCCCGAGCAGATGAACCTCGATGCCTTCCATTCTGCCGACGGCGAGCACTGGGAAAAGGCCGAGGGCATCATTGATATGTCCGGCTTCCCCCATGTCTATCAGGCTGTCTGGGCGCCCACCATCATTGACAAGGACGGAAAATACTATCTCGTCTTTGCGACCAACGATATCCACTCCGACGATACTCCCGGCGGTCTTGAGATCGCCGTTTCCGACACCCCCGCAGGTCCGTTCAGAGCGTTCCTCCCCGATCACGGTCAGCTCGTCGGTACGTTCATCAACGGCGCACAGCCCATTGATGCGCATCTGTTCAAGGATGACGACGGCACGATCTATCTTTACTACGGCGGCTGGCGGCACTGCAACGTGGGCGTCATGAAGGACGATATGACCGGTGTTGTGCCCTTTGAAGACGGTACACTATTCAAGGAGATCACCCCGCCCGATTATGTCGAAGGTCCCTGCATGCTCAAGCGGAACGGTCAGTACTATTTCATGTGGTCTGTCGGCGGCTGGGGCAATGATTCCTACGGTGTCTGCTACGGTGTCTGCGATTCCCCCTTCGGTCCCTTTGAAAAGGACGATCAGATTCTGAAAACGGACTACGACGTTGCCAAGGGCCCCGGTCATCACGGCTATTTACAGGATCATGAGAACCCGGAGGACTGGTACATCGTCTACCACCGCCGCCCTCTCACTGAAACCGACTGCAATTCCCGTCAGCTCTGCATCGACAAGATGATTTTCGGGGATAAGATGATTGAAAAAATCAAAATGACCTGACATACGCACAGCAGGAAAGAACCAAGTCTTTCCTGCTGTTTTCTTATGGATTCAGTTCATCAAGGATGCGCTCAACAAGCGTGTCTGTCGGCTGTGTTCCGTCGAGCACGAGTACCCTGCAACCGATTTTCTCCGCTTTTTCGGTCACAGAGGATAATTCCCGTCGGGAGATACGGGCAAGAAACGCTCTGTGATGTTCATAAAGATCCCCGCCCGGCAAAATCCGCCCGCCGAAACGATGTTTCTCCCGTCCCCCGATCCGTTTGAGCCGTTCTTCTGCCGGCACATCAAGAATCACAGCAAGATCAATCCGGGAGAGGATTTCCGGATTCTGCCCTGCCGAAACCGCAGACAGAATGAACCGCGGGTGTTCTTCCATATCGGAAATCATCGCACGCTCCGCAGCCGCCGGGGAAACCGGGTCAGAAAACGGAAGTACATCGGTACAATCCGGTATCTGCTCCCGCTGTTCCAGAATGGCAAGACGCGCGGATTTCTGATCCGGAAAATAGTAGTCCTCCGCATCCATTGCAAAATATCCGGTTTGGGCCGCGAGAGCATGGGCAAGAGTCGATTTTCCGCTGCCGTTGAGA
>JAKSPR010000404.1 GCA_024404655.1 Clostridia bacterium
TTCGCCGATCAGGTCGTTCCCATGCTGCCAAGAGCCTTGTCAAACGGGATATGCTCACTCAACGGCGGGGAAGACCGCTATGCGCTGTCTGCGCTGATTTCCCTTGATGCTCACGGTGCTATCACGGGGTGCGAGCTCCATGAGACCATGATCAATTCCAAGGTCCGCGGCGTCTATTCTGAACTCAACGATATTCTCGAAAAGGGCACCGATTCCCCTTTCTATGAGAAATACAAAATCCTTTTCCCGGATATCTATCCCGAAATGGTCCGGCTTTATGAGATCCTTTATAAAAAGAACCGCGCCAAAGGCGCACTGGAACTGGAGACCGCAGAGGCCAAAATCATAGTCAATGAAGAAGGCATGCCCGTTGACATCGTGAAGCGGGAGCGTGGTATTTCCGAATGTCTTATTGAACAGTTCATGCTCTGTGCCAATGAAGCAGTCGCATCCTGGCTTTACAACATGCAGATGCCCTGTGTCTACCGTGTCCACGAAGAGCCGCCGGAGGACAAGATGCAGACCTTCTCTGCCTTTGCTTATAATCTCGGTCTGGATATCCGGCCCTTGAAGCACAAGACCCTGCGTCCCATGGATTTACAGACGGTCATGAATGAAGCAAAGGAAAAGGGACTGGACGGCGTACTGTCTACGGTCATGCTCCGCTCTTTGTCTAAAGCCAAGTATTCAAGAACCCAGGGCATTCACTTTGGCCTTGCAACAGACTTTTACTGTCATTTTACCTCTCCCATCCGCCGCTATCCCGATCTGACGGTTCACCGCTTTGTCAAAAACGTGCTCCACGGTCATGCGGATGAAGAAGCGGTGCGCAGAATGGATGCTTTTGCAGAGAAATCCGCTGTGCAGTCCTCCGAATGTGAAATTCACGCCATGACTGCCGAGCGCGCCATTGAGGACCTTTACAAGGTCATCTTCATGGAAGATCATCTGGATGAAGAGTTTGACGGTATCATTTCTTCCGTTACCTCCTTCGGCTTTTTTGTGGAGCTGGAGAACACCTGCGAAGGTCTGGTTCCGATCACCTCACTGCCGGGATTTTTCAATTTCGATGAAAAGAATCTGACCCTGTCCTGCGGCAGAACCATGTACCGCCTGGGACAGAAGGTCCGCGTCCGGCTGACCCGCGCAGACCGCGTCATGCGGAAGCTCGATATGGAGCTTGCGGGAGAAAACAGAATCCGCGAATCCGGCGGAAGATACGAAAGGACATTCCATGCTGAAACTCGACAGACCGGTCATCGTCGAGGGAAAGTTCGATAAGCTGAAATTATCGTCCATCCTTGACGCAACCATCATCACCACAGGCGGTTTCCGCATTTTCAATGACGGAGAGAAGCGCGCGCTGATCCGGCGTCTTGCCGAGAAAAACGGTATCATCGTTCTGACCGATGCCGACGGCGCCGGCCTTGTCATCCGCAATCTCCTGCGCGGCTGTGTGCCGAAGGAGAAGATCACCCACCTCTATATTCCCGCTGTCCGCGGCAAGGAACGGAGAAAGGCCGCCCCGTCCAAGGAGGGTCTGCTCGGTGTCGAGGGTATCGACCGGGAGACGCTGACAGCCCTGTTTGCACCTTTTGCCGCAGATGCTAAAGAGACAGGCACGGAGAAAATCCCCGTCAAGAAAGCAGATTTCTTTGCTGCCGGGCTTTCCGGCGGCGAGGGCAGTGCGGAGCTCCGGGCGGCTCTGGCCAAGGAGCTGAATCTGCCGCCTCACATGTCGGCAAACGCACTTCTCGAAGCGGTCAATCTGCTTTATACAAAAGAAGCCTACGAATCGGCTTTGGAAAGAATCGGTATTACCAATGAAGAACCTATGGAACCTGTGTCTGACCCTGTACCGGAAGTATAAAGAGCAGTTTTTATATCTTGTGGTCGGCGGTCTGACAACCCTTGTCAATTTCGCGGTATACTATATTCTTGACAGCGTCTGCGGTCTGCACTATCTGTTCATCAACTGGATTGCATGG
Source organism: Clostridia bacterium (assembly GCA_024404655.1). Taxonomy (GTDB): domain Bacteria; phylum Bacillota; class Clostridia; order Oscillospirales; family CAG-272; genus RGIG3925. The sequence goes on from JAKSPR010000404.1 coordinate 1,989, forward strand.
GCAGCAGCAGTGCTGTTTGCCTTTTTTTTTTTCTTCAGCCTTGTCTTTGAAGCGGAGAAAAAAGGGAATATCCTTACCCAGTTTGCAGGATTTGTGTCCTCCCGCGTGGCAACGCTGCTCATAGAAGAAGCCCTGCTTGCCTTTACCGTGGAGATTCTCCATGGTTCAGAAAAGATCATGAAGCTGGTGGTCGCCGTCGTGACCGTTGTGCTCAATTACGTTTTTTCAAAGTTCTTCGTTTTCCGCAAAAAATGAAAATACGGTGACTTACGCCACCGTATTTCCGGGATAAATCAGGATTCCGCAGACTTGCGGGGCATCATAAAGAGGATGAGCACCACAGCCGCTGCAATGACAGCAACGATCAGAAAGCCCCAGGCAAAACTGCTGTCCCCATCTTCCATGGACGAGGTTGTGCCGCCTGTTGTGCTGTTCTGGTTGTTGTCTGTACCGCCGTTCTGTGTGCTGCCGAGCACATTGTCGGGACGTGCATTTTCAGCACCGTCTGTGATATTGTCGTTGTCGACAACGCCGTTTTC
>JAKSPR010000405.1 GCA_024404655.1 Clostridia bacterium
AGCTCAGGGCTCTATCCACGGCGAGATCATGATCCGTCTCGAAGCACTCAAGGCCATTTCTTCCAACCTCATGCACATCAAGGAAGAATATATCATCATGGCAGACTGCGACGGTATCTGTAATATCGACTTAAACGGCCTGCTCCAGGATCATATCGAGCACGGCGCTGATATCACCATGATGGTAAAGCCCATGAAGTTCGACGGCGCCATCAAGAACCGCGTCATCCTCCTCGATACCGATGAAAACAACAATATCACCGATATCGCAGTCAGACCCGCTTATGCAGAGGGCGTCAAGAACGCGGCACTCAACATTTCCGTCATTTCCAAGAATTACCTCCATACCGTCCTGCAGGAGGCCAATGCCCATGGTTATTCCAGCCTGACCCTGGATATCATGATGAAGAATATCGGCAAGCGCAATTACCGCGTTTATCCGTATGACGGCGCGTTTGAGATCATCAATTCCACCGCAGAGTATTTCTCCACCAGTATGGCACTGCTCTCCGATTATGAGCTCAGAAAGGCTCTGTTCGGCATCGACGAGCGTCCCATCTTCACCAAGATCCGCAATTCCGCTCCGACCCGCCATATTGAGGGCTCCCATGTAAAGAACTCCATGATCGCAGACGGCTGTACCATTGAAGGTACTGTCGAGAACTGCATCCTGTTCCGCGGCGTCAAGATCGGACGCGGTGCTGTCGTCAAGAACTGCATCCTCTTCCAGGATACCGTTGTCGGCGAGAATGTCCAGATGAACTGCGTCATCTCCGATAAGAACGCTGTCATCCGCGACGGCAGCCTCCTTGCAGGTCATGCAAAGAAGCCGTACTATATTGAAAAGAACCAAATGCTTTAATTCAGATAAAAGGATGGAACACCCTATGAAGATCTTGTTTGTCGGTGCTGAAGCACTGCCGTTTGCGTCTACGGGAGGCCTTGCCGATGTCCTCGGCTCTCTGCCCGCCGCGCTGAAGCGCGCCAAGGGGGACGACCTTGACATCCGTGTTGTCCTGCCGCTGTATCAGTCCGTGAATGAAAAATACCGGAAGGATATGAAGCTCGAAGCGGAATTCCAGGTCCAGCTGGCATGGCGCAGCCAGTACTGCGGTATTTACAGTTATGATCTGCAGGGCGTCACGTATTATTTCATTGACAATGAATACTATTTCAGCCGCGGCACCCTTTACGGCAACTTCGACGATGCAGAGCGTTTTGCGTTCTTCTGTGCCGCCGTTATGGAAATGATGCCGAAGCTGGACTTCTATCCCGATGTGCTCCATGCCCATGACTGGCAGAGCGCACTGACTGTCATCTATCTCCGCACCAAGTACAGCTGGATCGCCGAATATCAGAAGATGCGCTGTGTCTATACCATTCACAATATCGACTATCAGGGCATCTATGATTTCGACATCCTCGGCGACGTCTTCGCCCTTTCCGATCTGGAGCGTCCTATCGTTGAGTACAACGGCAAGATCAATCTCACCAAAGGCGCCATCGTCTGCTGCGACCGTCTGACCACCGTCAGCCAGCGCTATGCGGAAGAGATCCAGACCGACTACTTTGCGTCGGGCCTGCAGTACATTCTGAGAATGTACTCCGGCAAAGTCATGGGTATTGTCAACGGTATTGACGTTGACTACTACAACCCCGCGACGGATCCTGCGCTTCTCGAAACCTACACGCCGAGAACCGTGGAAAAAGGCAAAGCGAAGAACAAAGCCGAGCTGCAGCGCGTCTTCGGTCTGCCGGAATCCCCGAACACGCCCATTGTCGCCATGGTCTCCCGTCTTGCCTCCCACAAAGGCTTTGACCTTGTGAAATATGCGATGGAAGGTCTTCTCTCCCGCGACGTGCAGTTCGTTCTGCTCGGCACCGGTGAAGCGGAGCTGGAATCCTTCTTTGAAAATCTCCAGAAGCGGTATCCCGAAAAAGTCAGCATCATGCTCGCCTACAACAAAGATCTGTCCAAGCAGATCTACGCCGGCGCGGACATTTTCTTAATGCCCTCCAAGAGCGAGCCCTGCGGTCTTGCCCAGATGATTGCGTCCCGCTACGGTACCGTTCCGGTTGTTCACGAAGTCGGCGGTCTTTTTGACACCATTCACCCGTTCAATCCCGAAACGAAGGAAGGAAACGGTGTGACCTTCTACGGATATGATGCCATGGACATGCTTGATGCGGTCATCCGCACGATTGACATTTACAATGACCATGATCTTTGGAAGGTTCTCCGCAGCAATGCCATGAAAATGGATTTCTCATGGGCATCGTCTGCTGGAAAATACCTCGACATGTACGAGGGACTTTGAGATTATTTACAAAACGAATCCCGCCGATTTCCGGCGGGATTCGTTTTGTTTTCCCCGGCGGCCGTCAGGCCGCCGGGACTTTTTTTCTCCTCGGCAGGAGAGCGGATTATTTTACGGCACACGCCGGGGGAATGTTTTCAGGCGTTTACGCCTGAAAACCGATCGGAAGGATGGAGGGAGGCTCCACGCCGCCCCCCTCCACC
>JAKSPR010000406.1 GCA_024404655.1 Clostridia bacterium
TCCCGCTGCGGCGGAAACGCTTTGAAACTGTCCGCGCCCAGCTGTGATGCCGATACCATGCTGACCCTTGAAAACTTCCCACGCAACCTGAAAAAAGGTCTTTCCATGACGTTTTCCGCCCGTTTTGATGCGTTTTCCTCTCTGAAATTTGGCAAGGGTATCGGCTCCTACCGCGGAGACTGGTTTGAAATCGACGAAACCTGCATCCGTTGGAAGCACTATGAAGCGGAGGAATCCGAGCGTGCCTGTGTCGAACACGGCATGAAGATTGAAAAATACCTCATGGCAGCCTTCCATGTGGGAGATGACGGCGTCTGCACGCTTTCCTGCAATACTTTTGGCGGAACGAAGTCTTTCAGCTTTGACTGGTGTTATGAGCAGAACGGGAAACCTTTCGCCGTCGGATCACAGAACATGACCGACGTGGTGCTCGGTGCCGCAGCCAATGATATTAAATCTCCCATGTGGCTGCTCGGCGACAGCTATTTCGGTACCGTCAGCTGCCGCATCATCGGACAGCTGCAGAACCTTGGCTATGCAGACGGCTGCCTGATCGACGGCCTTGCCGGACAGAACTCCGCCGGCGCATATTTTGAACTGGAATCCCTTCTCGCCCTCGGCGGTGTACCGAGATATCTCGTCTGGGCGCTGGGCATGAATGATCCGACAGAGCGGTATGAAACCTATCTTGAAAAAGTCATCACCCTGTCAAAGAAATACGGCTTTGAACTGATTCTCCAGAAGATTCCCGTTGTTCCCGACCGCATCGAACAGAATATGGGTGTCAATGCCGCTGCCGCAAAGAGCGGTCTGCGCTTCATTGATGCTTACAAAGCCGTCGGCGCTGACGATACCGGTACATGGTACGATGGATATCTCTATACGGACCGTGTTCACCCGACGGATGCCGGAGCCGCCGCCATCGCCGCCCGCATGCTCGTTGACGTGCCGGAACTCATGCAGTTTGGATATCATCCGAGAAAACTCCGCACCTGAATATCAAAACCCCGCTTGCACAAAACAAGCGGGGTTTTTGTATGGTTGGATTTTTTGAATGCTCGGAGACTCAGGCTCTGCCTGCGTCCTTCTTCGCCGCGCAGTAGTCCAGTAAGAGCGTGATGATACGGCCGGAACCGGAGCCGTTGGGCTGCCACGGCGTATACCACGGGTCAATGGAGCAGTACCGTTCGGAAACAATGAATTCGGGGGTGACATTGTAGTCGAACAGGGCTTTGACGGTTTCTTCAACCTTGTCCCATTCGCCGCGTTCCATCCACGGATAGATCCAGAAGAACTCGGAAATACCGGTGTAGTAGCAATCGCCGTAAGCACCGACACCGAAGTCGGTTGCATTGGTCAGACGACCTGCCAGACCATGCTCGAACAGACCGTTTTCACGGTAGAAGTTTTCCATCTGCTCAAACATCCGGGATTTGCCGCTCATGAAGCCCAGCTGGGGCAGATAGGGCGCACCGTCGGTGTAGAAGCAGTGATTGTAGCTCTCTTCAAAGCTCAGACCTGCGATATGCGGCAGGATGAAACTCTCGTCGTTTTCATGACCCTGATAGAGATAATCGCGGGTGCGGATGATGGCAGCGCAGTAGTCCTCATATTCTGCACGGACAGCCGGAGCATCCGCATCGTTCATAGCCTCCAGTGCTTCGACCAGAGAACCGATACCATGTGCCATGAAAGCATCGGTAAAGGTCCAGTGACGGCCGATTTCGCCCCAGTCGCTGGCTCTGCCTGCGGGGTAAAGTCCGGTGAAGGGCTCGGTCTTGTCGAGTGTTCTGCGGTTGTGAATGAAGTCCAGCAGCGCATGGAGATACGGACGGTAGTATTCCAGCTGTTCCTTGTTCTTGGAATATTTCAGATGTTCGCCCAGACCCCAGATGAGAGCGCCTTCTGCGTTGTCCCAGACAACCAGCTTGTAGGTGATCTTGCCCTTGTCGTCGCCTTCCATGCTGACCCACTTGGTGAAGGTTCTGTAAGCGGGATCAGTGATATCGGAGAAGCCGACACGGTCCAGAGCACCCATGACGTGAGCAGCTTCATAGACCCAGACATAACGGCCGACGTCACCCTGACGGCAGAGCAGATCGTCAGAGCCTTCGTAGTGTGCCAGCATCTGCAGACACTGGGTGACATTCTGACGGAACATGTTGATGATCCGTTCGTTGTCGGTATCCGGCAGCTTGGTGATCTTTGCCTGCATTGCGCTCCAGTAAGCGGTCATGCGGGAAAGCGCCATCTCATAGGAGGCGGGAACCGCCGTCATGGTCGGTGCGGAGAATGCAAATTCAAGGGAGATCTTCTCACCGGGCTGCAAAGTATAATTGCAGGCATAATAGTCCTGTGCCTTGAAGCGATCCTTCTGTTCCTCTCTTGTGATCCAGCGGACGTCAAAACCCTTTGCAGAGAGGACGCGGAGGCAGCCGTCGGTGTGCTCGGTGTGAACGAAACCGTCAGCATCAGGATCC
>JAKSPR010000407.1 GCA_024404655.1 Clostridia bacterium
CCGAAGACGGAAGAAAAGCCAAAGGAAAAGGAGGGAGACAAAGCATGACAGATAAGGAAAAAACAACAGCACCGGCAGAAGATACCCCCGCCGCGGAAAATTCTGTTCCTGCCGAAGCAGCGGCCGAGCCGGTCAAAGAACCGGAGATTCCCGCCAAAAAGACCTTTGATCCTCACGCGACCCTGACCGTCTCCACCTCCCCGCACATCAAAAGTCCGGTGACGACACGCTCCATCATGATTGATGTTCTCATCGCGTTGGTCCCCGCCCTGATCTGGGGTATTTACGTGTTCGGTCTCCGCGCACTGACCGTGGTCCTGGTTTCCGTGGCGTCGGCAGTTGCGGCTGAGGCCGTCTACGAGCTCTGTATGCGCAAGCCCGTCACCATCGGCGACTGTTCCGCAGCGGTCACGGGACTTTTGATCGGTCTCAATATGCCGGTCACCGTACCTCTGTGGATGCCCATCATCGGTTCCGTTTTTGCCATCGTCATTGTCAAGCAGCTTTACGGCGGTCTCGGCAAGAACTTCATGAACCCGGCGCTGGCCGCAAGAGCATTTCTCATGCTGGCATGGCCAAGCCTGATGACCTCTGTTCCCATGCCTTTCATCAATCCCCCGGCGCTGGCTTTCTCCGTGAGCACCGCTGATATCACCGCATCCGCAACACCCATGCAGTTCTTAAAGAACGGTCTGATCCCCGAAGGCGGACTTTTCAATCTGCTCATCGGTTCCAAGGCCGGATGTATCGGTGAGATTTCCGCGCTGCTTCTTCTGGCAGGCGGTATCTATCTGATGGTCCGCAAGGTCATCACCTGGCATATTCCCGTTTCCTATATGGTCACGGTTGCAGCGATTGCGTATCTGTTCCCGAAATCTTCCTATAAATGGGAGTTCACGGCGGCAGAGCTTATCTGCGGCGGTCTGATCCTCGGTGCCGTTTATATGGCGACCGACTATGCCACTTCCCCCGTCACCGCCCGCGGACGTCTGCTCTACGGTGTCGGCTGCGGCGCCATCACCATGCTGATCCGTTATTTCGGCGGCTATGCAGAAGGCGTCACCTTTGCGATTCTCATTATGAATACCCTTGTCTGGTACATTGATATGGTAACCAAGCCCACAAGATTCGGAGGTGTTCCCAGTGGAAAATAACAAGACAACACCTCTGTTCTTCATAAAGACCGCAGCGCCGCTGATGATCATCACCACCGCTGTTGCCGTACTCCTTGCGGTCATCAATATGCTGACCGCCCCCGTCATCGAACAGCATGATGAGGAAGCACGGAAAGAAGCCGTCGCCGCTCTGTTCCCGGAGGCCACCTATTTTGAGAGCATTGTCGATCTTGACGGCATTGCGGAAAACCTCCCCGATTCCATTCTGAATCTGTTCGCCGTCTATCAGGACGAGGCTGTCATCGGCTTCACCGCCGAGGTCACGGAAATGGGCTTTGCCGAGTACGTCAACATGATGATCGGCATCGGTGCCGACCAGCGTATCCGCGGCATCCAGATTCTTTCCATCAATGACACCCCCGGTATCGGTCAGCGTGTCGCGGAACCCGATTACCTCGCCGGATATACCGGTCTTGCGTATCCCGTGACCTTCACATCCGGTGCCAATCATGCCGACGCCATCTCCGGTGCAACCTATTCGTCCAGAGCAATTCTGAACGGCGTCAATGATGCGCTTGCCTTCTGTTCCCGGATCGTTGTGACAGAGGCTCCCGCAGGAGAGGAGGCTGCCGCCAATGAATAAGTACTTAAAGCAGCTCAAAGAGGGCATCGTCGATCAGAACCCAACTTTCGTGCAGTTCCTCGGCATGTGTCCTACCCTGGCCGTAACGACCTCGGCAGTCAATGCTGTCGGTATGGGTCTGGCGGCTACCGCAGTTCTCATCTTTTCCAATATGTTCATTTCCCTTCTCCGGAAATTCATTCCGAAGGAGGTCCGTATCGCATCCTATATCGTCATCATCTCCGGCTTTGTCACGGCAGTTGAGCTTCTGCTCCACGCCTTTGTCCAGCCGCTGTATGACAGTCTGGGACTTTATATCCCCCTGATCGTCGTCAACTGCATCATCCTTGCCCGTGCAGAAGCCTTCGCATCCAAGAATCCCGTGCTTCCCTCAGCGGTCGACGGTCTTGCCATGGGTCTTGGCTTCACCTGTTCCCTGACGCTCATCGGTTCCGTCCGTGAAATTCTCGGTGCAGGCACCTGGTTCGGTCTGCCGATCCTCGGTTCCGCTTATCAGCCAGCGGTCATCTTCATTCTGCCGGCTGGTGCGTTCTTAACGCTCGGTATGCTGGCAGCGCTTGTCAACCGCATCCGCCGCTTTGCAGACGAACATGCCGCGGTAAAGGCAGAAGCTGCCGCAGAAGAAACGCCGATCATCCCCGATTCCGAGGTTGTCCCCGAAACACCTGCAGAATCCGAAGCAACTGCTCCCGAAACCACGGAAGAAAAGTCAG
>JAKSPR010000408.1 GCA_024404655.1 Clostridia bacterium
TCATCCATTGCAAACGAGGATAACCGTTTCATGGTCGGCGATGCCAAGCAGAGCATCTACGGCTTCCGCGGTGCTTCTCCGGAGCTGTTTTTGGGTTATCGTGCCCGTTTTGAGGCCGAACCCGACGCGGGACGGACGATTTTCCTGTCGAACAACTTCCGCTGTGACAGACAGGTCATCGACGGAACCAACACGGTCTTCTCCGTGCTGTTCGGACGGGGCGGCTCTCTGCCCTATACCGATGCGGATGCGCTGGTGTATTCCAAGCGTCCGGAGGGAGAGGACACCCAGACCAAGCTCACCCTTGCCCTGATCGCCTCCGGAAAGGAAGCACAGGAGGACGATGCTCCGGAATCTCCTGAGGACGAAGTCAATGAAGCCTACACCGAAGCCGACTGGGTCGCGGACAAGATTCATGAACTGCTCCGCTCCGGGACGCTGCGGAACGGTGAGCGTCTGCGTCCGCGGGACATCGCGGTTCTGGTCCGCAGTGCGAAAAACTCCGCCCAGGCCATCGCCGCAGCCCTTGATAAACACCGCATTCCCGTTTACAACACCGAAAGCAAGGCGTTTTTTGAAAATGCGGAAGTGCTGCTCATGTTCAGTCTTTTGTCGGTCATCGACAATCCCCAGAAAGACGTCTATCTGGCGGGCGTGCTCAAAAGTCCGCTCTATCATGTGACGCTGGATGAGCTGGTCCACATCCGCATGACCTACCCGTCAGGATCGCTCTGCGATGCGCTGCAGACCTTTGTGAAAGAAACCGGCTTTGCCAAAGGCAGGTACTTCCTTGACAAGCTGGCGCTTTATCGCTCCATGGCCGCCGGAATGCCGGTGGACCGGTTTCTCTGGTATCTCTATCAGGACACGGGGATTCTGTCTCTTGTCTATCAGAAAGATCATTCTGCCTTTGCCGAGGACACCGACAGCGCTCAGATGCGGGCCAATCTCATGATGTTCTACGAATACGCCCGCTCCTTTGAGCGCGGCTCCTTCCGGGGACTGTATCAGTTCGTTCTGTTCATTGAAGATGTCATTGCAGACAAGGCGAAGATGCCGGCGGGACAGCTGGTTGACGAGGATGCCGACGCAGTACGCATCATCACGATCCACCATTCCAAGGGTCTTGAATTCCCTGTCTGCTTTGTGGCGGGACTCGGCAGCCGCAGATCAAATGCCGATCAGCGTGCAAACATCAATCTGGACAGAGAGGGCGGCATTGCGACCCTGCTCACCGATGATACCAGACTGGTCCGTATCAATCATCCGGTCAGAGAATGTGTAAAACAGGTCATTTCCGACCGCCAGGCGGAAGAGGAAATGCGGGTGCTCTATGTTGCCTTGACCCGAGCAAGAGAGCAGCTCTATCTGTCAGCCTCCGTCCGCAATCCCGAAAAGACCGTTGCCGACAGCATCTCTACAGCCGGTATGCTAACCCCTCGCCTGCTCCGCGATCAGAGCACCATGCTCGCATGGCTCTTAACCGCCTTTGCCGCATCGCCCGGAGGACTTGATGGGCTTACGATCTGTTATCCGACAGGGGAAGAAAAAGAGGCCGCCGAAGTCCCGGAGACAGAGGTTCCGACGACCGCAGAACCCGCACAGGAGGACAATTCCGGCATCACCTACGCCGCCGCCAAACGGCTCATTGCAAAGAATCTGCCCTTCGTTTATCCCCACGCAGCCGAGGTCTCCCTGCCCGCAAAGACGGCGGTCTCCGATCTCATCCGTGCAGCGGAAGCAGAAAAAGAGAAACCGACGGATGATAAAGCCCCCGATGAGGAATCCCCATCGGAGCCCTTATCCCGCGAAGCAAGCAGAGAATACGCCCGACCACGGTTCTTATCCGACACCGAAGCACCTGCCACAGCAGCTCAGCGCGGTACGGCGACCCATGTTTTCATGCAGTTCTGTGACTACCGCCTGCTTGCCGCAAATGGTGTGGATGCGGAGATTAAACGGCTTCTTTCCGACGGTTTCATCACCGCAGAGACCGCCGCGCGCATCGACCGGGCTTCGCTTCGTACCTTTACGGAAAGTGCTCTGTTTGCACGTCTGCAGAAGGCAAAAGACCTCCGCCGCGAGGTACGGTTCAATCTGCACATGCCCGCCTCCCTCTATGATCCTCAGGCACCGGAGGAGACCAGGATTCTTGTGCAGGGCATCATCGACTGCTACTTCACCGAAGAAAACGGCCGCGTGATCCTGCTCGATTATAAGACCGACCACTTCTCTCATGCCGTTCTCCGCGACCACAAGGCCGCAGAGGCAATTCTGCGGGAGCGCCACGGATTCCAGCTCGCCTGCTATAAAGACGCCTGTGAAGCCCTTCTCTGCCGGCCTGTAGATGAGGTGAGGATTTATTCCTTTGCTTTGGGGTATGATTTTTCAGTATAACGTCAAGACCAAATAATAAAGGGGCTGTCGCATTAAGGCAGCCCCCAAAAAGAAAAGCGGCAGCTTATTACCG
>JAKSPR010000409.1 GCA_024404655.1 Clostridia bacterium
TTCCGCTTAGCGCAAGGTTCCGGGGATCACGTTCAAAGGTGTCGATGAATACGGACAGTTTGCCGTCTGTGACGGAGAATACAAATTTGATCTTGTGCGGGCAGTTGCGGAACCGGGCGACAAAGGTCAGCTTGCCGTCTTCTGCCATATAGGAGGACGACAGTCTGCAGCGTTCTGCCTCCGCTGTATTCATAAGACCGCCGATCTTCGGCTTCAGATTGGGCGCGATGATCGTGCTTTCGGCAAAATAGCCGCGTCCCGCAATGATGGGATACTGATCGACGCCGTTGGATGCGTATGCATACATCGCGTCCTCATCCTCGTGATAGACAAAGTACATGCCGGTCCAGCCGCAGGGGTTCTTTTCCAGACGGAAGAAGGTATTTTCAAATCCGGCGGTCTTCTGTGCGGAGCAGACAGGTGCATATTCGGGCAGCATCACCGTGTGAACGTCGTCCGCATCAAAGAGGTGATCGGCAAGCTCGTAGATCGCGTCGCATTCATTCTGCATGTTGCCGAGCTCCGTCTGGACGGCGAAGATCATGTCATGCTCCGGCAGAACAAAGCAGAGCTGACCGAAAGCACCGTCACCGCGGAAGCCTTCCCGCGCATTGCACCAGAACTGGAAGCCGTAGCCGGCACACCAGTCCGGCGTGCCGTTGCAGGAATTGTCGGAGATCGGAGAGGTGGCAAGGGTGCACCATTCTTCGGAGAGCAGCCGTCTGCCCTTGTAAACGCCCTTGTTCAGATAGAGCAGACCCAGCTTGGAGATATCGTCCACGCTGACATGGATGCCGCAGCCGCCTTCGTTGGTACCGTCAGCCGTGCGGTTCCAGCGGATGTTCTCGATTTCCAGCGGCATAAAGAGCTTCCATGTGAGGAAGTCGATCAGCTTCATGCCGGAGACACGTTCCGCAATATAGGAGAGCAGGCAGGGGGCGCCTGTGTTGTAGGCAGAGTGCGTGCCGGGCTCATAAATCAGCTCTTTGGAGAGGAAGCCGAGCGCCGCATCCTCTGCGTTGAACATAGAAGACATGACGCAGGAGGGGTGTCCCGTGTTCATAGAGAGCACATGCTTCAGACGCAGATGGGACAGCTTTTCGGGAATTTCTGCAGGCATCTTGTCCGGCAGAAGATCGGCAATACGGTCCTCAACGGATAATTTTCCCATATCGCAGAGGAACCCGAGGGCCGTGGGGCAGAAGTTCTTGGAGAGGGAATAGACCTCCCGCTTGTCGGAGCAGGAGTAGGGTGCAGGCGCAATACGCACCACCATTGCTCCATGATGATAGATTTCAATGGCATGGATTTCCTCGGAGCCCACTTTGAATTTTGCAAAGAATTCATTCAGGGCCTTTTTGGAAACCAGAGGGTTGACATAGCAGTCGGACTGTTTCATAAGTTTTCCTTCCTTTCTTTTTCCGGAAAAGATAATCTGTTATCATCATTATACACATTTTCCCGCCCCGCGTCAATATTTTTGGACCGCATCGGCAGAATTTTCCCAAAAGATTGCATCCCATGACGATTTATGCTATACTATAGAAAAGAAAACAAAGAGGGGAGGGAACCGGACGTGCTCATCGGCCGTCTGCTGGCAAAACGCAGCCGCAACCATAACCGTTCCATCCCCATCGAGGGCTATATCCGTGACCAGAGCATAGCCCCGGTCCGGTACATGAAATACGGCACCGCTCACATGAACTATAACGGCTGTGAGGTCATCGCAACCTATAATGCGCTGATCTCCCTTGATACTCCCATGCCCCTTGCTGAGATAGCGGAGGCTTACTCCAAAAGCGGCCTGTGGTTTTTCGGTATCTTCGGTACCTGGCCCGCCGCCATCCCTCGCTTCTTCCGCCGCCGCGGCTATCGGGTCACCATGTATTCCAAACACCGCTTCCGCGAAGCCGATGATCCCACCCTTATCTATACCTACTGGAACCCCCGCTTCCGCGGGATTCATACCGTGGAGCTTCACAAAACCCCAAAGGGCTATACCGTGTTAAATCTCCGTCCCCTCATGGGGCGTTATTTTCCAACCCCCGCCGCCGCCATCCGCATGATAAAGACCCCGCTGCCCCTGCGGCTGACCGGGCTCCGTCATCCTTGACAACATACAACCATAGTTCAGCTCCGGATGCCGTCAAAGCATCCGGGGCTGTTTATCTTCGATCTCGCACTCCGATTCACCCCATCAGATTCAAAGTGAGGAATGCATAGGGGAGGGCAGGGAGAACCATCTCAAACGCCGAAGTTTCTCCCCGCCCTCCCCGGGTCGGTTTTCATTGTGATTCAGTATGGTCTGTCCTCCACTCCTTGGCTGGAACTGCGCAGCCGGGGGTCGGGGAAAATGATATTTTTATATGGGAAATCGGGTATGATCGTAAAATTCAATTCGGCTGTCAGCCGGGAAAAAGACATAGGGAAAATCAGAATTTCAAGATTCAAAGAAACACACAGAA
>JAKSPR010000041.1 GCA_024404655.1 Clostridia bacterium
TGGGAACGACGATCTTGCATTCCGGCCAGCCTGCTTCGTCCAGCATTTTGCGTGCCTTCTTGGTGAGGTACGTCAGGTCACCGGAGTCGAGGCGGATGCCGCACTTGGTAATGCCCTGCGGGCGGAGGACCTCATTGAACGCCTTGATGGCATTCGGCACGCCGGAGTGGAGGACGTTATACGTATCGACAAGGAGGGTTGCGTTATTGGGGTACATGGTGCAGTATGCGCGGAATGCCTCATATTCGTTATCGAACATCTGGACCCAGGAATGTGCCATGGTACCGGTTGCGGGGATATGATGTTCTCTATCGGAAATGGTACATGCGGTAGCTGCACATCCGCCGATATACGCGGCTCTTGCGCCGAGGATCGCGCCGTCGGAGCCCTGTGCCCGGCGGGAGCCGAATTCCGCAACGGGGCGTCCGTCCGCAGCGAGAACCACGCGGTTGGCCTTGGTAGCGATCAGGGACTGGTGATTGATCGCCAGCAGAATGAAGGTCTCAACGAACTGCGCCTGAATGGCAGGCGCGCGGACAGTGAGGATCGGTTCATTGGGGAATACGGGTGTACCTTCCGGCATAGCGTAAATATCGCCTGTGAAGCGGAAGTTCTTCAGGTAATCGAGGAAGCCTTCACTGAACTGATTTTTGGAACGTAGAAAAGCGATATCATCGTCGGTGAACGTCAGGTTCTTGATATAGTCGATGACCTGTTCGAGGCCCGCTGCGATGGCGTAGCCGCCGCCGTCTGGGACCTGACGGTAAAACACGTCGAAAACGGAGATTTCATCGCCATGGCCGGTCATGAAGTAGCCATTGCCCATGGTGAGTTCGTAGTAGTCGCAGAGCATTGTGTAATTATAAGTATTCATTTTTTGGCCTTTCTTTGACTATGGTGGGGTTGGTTTTTATTATAGCACAGAATTTTGGGAAAGTCTATATTTTCTTTCGTTTTCTGGAAGAAAACGAAAGATTCTTTTTTTCTTATGGATATAAGGCGCGAAAAAAAGCCTGGATGCGGCAAAGCCGCATCCAGGCAAAAAAGAATCAAAAATCAAACCTGCTTGAAGAACTCCAGTTCTTCGCCGTCATTGCCGACAACAAATGCACACATAATGGAAATCTTCTCGGGTCTGGAATCCAGAGCCACTAACTTCGGCGCGGTCTTCGGCTTGAAGCCGACTTCAATCGCCTTGTTATACGCTGCTTCCACATCGTCTGCTTTCATCGCAAAATGCAGCCACTTGCCGGTTTCGGAAAGGAAATCTCCGCCGCCTGCAAATAATTCCAGTCTGCCGCCGTCACCGAGATCAAACATGCGAATCTCGTGATCGCCTTCACCCCAGCCGACGATTTCTTCAAAACCGAGAGCACGGTACATGGCAATGGACTTTTCGTAGTCTTTGACTTTCAGACCGATGTGGTGGAAACCGCATCCGGAAATAACTTTGTTTGCCATAATGAAATCTCCCTGTCAGTTTGATTACTTGGAATTGTAGGTACCGGACAGATCAGCGACAGCACCGGTGACCTGAGAGGCGTCTTTGCCCTTGGAGGAAGCGATCTTCTTCTGGAGCTCTTCCCAGAATTCTTCACCGTCGTTGGGAAGATCAACCCACTTGTTGTTCTTCCAGCTGGACAGATGCGCTGCATTGGAGATGGACAGACCGTTGACACCTTCCACACCGGGAGCCAGCAGAGGAGTGCCGTCGAGGATCGCTGCAACATAGTTGCGCAGAATACCGCGGTGCTCGGGGCTCGGCTCTTCGATGACGATCTCGGTGGTTTCGGACTTGGGCGTAGCAAAGCCGCCGGTAGCGGTCGCGTTGAATTCACGCTCGTCCATTTCCAGCTTGGTCCACATCAGCTTGTTGTTCTCGAAGACCAGCTTGCCCTTGGAGCCGGAGATTTCCAGACGGTTGGTACCGGGAGCTTCACCGGTGGTGGTGATGAACAGACCCGTTGCGCCGTTTGCATATTCAGCAAAGATGGTAGCATCGTCTTCGACTTCGATGTTGTGATACTTGCCGTACTGCAGGAAGCCGCAGACACGCTTGGGCATGCCGACGATCCACTGCCAGAGGTCGAGGTTGTGGGGGCACTGGTTCAGAAGAACGCCGCCGCCTTCGCCTTCCCAGGTAGCACGCCATGCGGAGGAGTTATAGTAGGACTGGGTTCTGTACCAGTTGGTGATGATCCAGACAACACGCTTGAGGTCGCCCAGCTCGCCGCCCTGAACCATTTCACGCATCTTCTGATAGCGGGGGTTGGTTCTCTGGTTGTACATGATACCGAAGGTCAGCTCCGGATGCTTTGCAGCAACGGCATACATTTCCATGACCTTCTTGGTGTAAACGCCGATCGGCTTTTCGGAGAGGACATTGAGACCCATCTCAAATGCTTCGATGGCGATGACGGGATGCAGATAGTGGGGAGTTGCAATGATGACAGCATCAACGAGGCCGCTCTTCAGAAGATCGTGATAGTCTTCAAAACGAGCAATGCCGTCGCCGTAGTTTTCCTTGACAAAGTCCAGACGTGCAGGGTTGATATCACAGACAGCCGTGACTTCCGCACGCTCGATGTGGTTGTGGCCGAGAGAATCAAGATGGCCGGAACCCATGTTGCCGATACCGATAATACCGAATCTTACCTTTTCCATGGTTTTCTCCTTTGTGTATAAAAAATCAGGGTACGGCTGCCGCAGAAAACACGCGCCGTCCATTATTACCATGCCTATTGTATCACAGATGCGTGGGGATTGCAAGAGAAATCCGGAAGTTTTTCTCATTTTCGCAATTGACATTCCGCACCATAGGAAATGCAGGGAAATATAACAATAAGTTTACAACATTCCCACTTGAAATTCACGGCTTTTTTTGATATAATAGACGCAGATCAGATCAAAGGAAAGGAGGTCTTTGCCCGATGGGAAAAAATAAGCATAAGCATAAAGTGCAGACTGAAATGAAGGAAACAGAATCCGCCGGAACCGAAGCGGAAATCCTGCCAACCGCAGCAGCCCCTGCAGATCAAAATAACGAAGAGCCCATTCCCGCCCCCGAGCCAGAACCCAAGAAAGAAGCAGTCCCCGAAAAGGAAGCGGAAAAGACAGAGGCAGAAGGACCCTCCAAAAAGGCGGAAACCACCGCCGAGGCCAAGCCCCTCTTCCTTGAATCCATCAAGCTGGACGAAAATGGAAAACCCACAGAGACCCCCATCCCGGATATCGTCATCCCCGATACCGAAGAAGACCGCCTCCGCCGCCTCGACCATGCGGAGCTCACCTTCGTGGACGAATATCAGGATAACCCGTATAATAACGTCTTCGTGGAATCCCTTGAAAACGTCACCCCGGACGATCTCGGCGAAGTGAAGCCGAAGAAGAAAAAGCCGCTCATCGACATCGTTTACGACAGCCTGCGGCAGATCATCTTCTGGGCCGCTGTCGTCGCGTTCTTTGTGTCCGGCGGACAGATCGTCTATAAACTGTACGCTTATCATCAGGCAGATGCCATTTATGATAACATCCTGCAGGAGGTTTTCCATAATTCCAAGCGGGACGATATCGTTTCCACGGCCGCCCGCAGCGCAAAAATGCCGGTGCTCGTACCCGTCAACGGTGTGCGCGAAAGCACGGGAGAAGTGGAAAACGCCGCTGACAATGAGGAATATAATGAGCTGTTCGAGATGATGAAGCATACCCTTGTCAATCTGAGCAGAAAAAATCCGGAAATCGTCGGCTGGATCCGCATGGAGGGCGACACCGAGATCAACTATCCCGTCGTCCAGCATGAGGACAACGACTATTACCTCCATTATGCGTATGACGGTACTTATAACCCGGCAGGCGCGATCTTCCTTGATTGCGTGAACCTGACTGCCCTGTCCTCCAACCGCCACGCCATCATTTACGGTCATAATATGGAAAGCGGTTCCCCCATGTTTGCAAACCTGCTCCATTATCAGGAAGCAGGATTCCTGGAGCGCAACCGTTATATCGAGGTCTATACCGCCGATGCGCTGTATACCTATGAGGTTTTTGCCTCCTACCGCTGCGGAAGTTCCACGATGAAGGACCCCAACCACGCATGGCGTATGAACTTCAACCGGGACGATGCGACGTTCCTTGCATGGATCGACGCCGTCCGCGGCCGCTCCGATATCAAGTCCGACGTCAAGATCACGGCAAAGGACCGGATTCTTACCCTTTCCACCTGTACCAACGCCAATGACGACCGTTATGTCGTGCATGCGGTTCTGGTATCCACCGTTCACTGACGAGGTTCAGCCATGACAAATCTGGAACGGCTTCCGTGGAAATGCCCGGTGTGCGGGGAAAATATGACTTGCCATACCGGGGGCGAACAAGGCAAACCCAAAAATCTGATATGCCCCAACCGTCACAGCTTCGATATTGCCAGACAGGGATATGTCAATCTTCTGCTCCCACAGAAACGAGGCGCGGCACTCCCCGGTGACAATACCGATATGGTCCGCGCACGGACTGCGTTTCTCTCCGGCGGGTACTATGAGCCGTTTTCCAACGGCATCAATGCGCTCGCGGCAGAAGCGCTTGACGGCGTGAAATCTCCCGTCCTTGCCGATGCAGGCTGCGGAGAAGGTTATTATACCGGCAGGCTCTGCCGGTTTTTACTTGAAAAATATCCCGATGTTTCCATCCTCGGCGGCGATCTTTCCAAAGATGCCGTCCTCCACGGTGCAAAGTGTGCGCGGGCGGAGGGAGTCGAGGGAAACGTTTCCTATACGGCGGCATCCCTTTTTGAAATGCCTCTGCAGAGTGGGGTGTGCGACGGGATCCTCAATCTCTTTGCCCCTGTGGCAGACGCAGAGTTCGCACGGCTTCTGAAACCGGGCGGATTTCTGCTCATGGCGGTCCCCGCGGAGCGTCATCTGTTCGGCTTGAAAGCGGCAGTTTATGAAAATCCTTATGAAAATGAAGTCCGGCGCGATACGCTGAAGCACTTCACGCTGAAAGAAGTCCGCAGGGTTTCCTATGAGATGACCCTCCGTACCAGAGAGGATATCGCCGCGCTGTTTCTCATGACGCCGTATTACTGGAAGACCTCCCGCACCGACCGGGAAAAACTGGATCAGCTGGATACCCTTCGTACCGAGGCAGCCTTTGATCTGCTTCTGTACCGGAAGAACTGACAGAACTTAACGATAGAGGGGCGTGCAAAACATAACGATGAAGTTCTCTCTTGTCATCCCCGCATATAATGAAGAAGCGATCCTCACCGCCACCGCGAAGACCCTGACGGATGCCCTTGACGCGATGCAGAAAAACGGCATTTTCGACGCATGGGAGCTGATTTTCGTCAGCGATGGTTCCTGCGATGCGACCCCTGCACTGATCGAAGAAGCCTCCGCCCATGATCCGAGGATCGTTCCGTGTATCTATTCCCCGAACCGCGGCAAAGGCTGTGCTGTGCGTACCGGCGTTCTCGCGTCATCCGGCGACTATGTTCTCTATACAGACTGCGATCTCGCCTACGGCACTGACAAGATCGGGGAGGCGGTACAGAAAATCAAGGGATGTGGTGCGGATTCCCTCATCGGCTCCCGTGCCATTCACCCGGAGGGCTATGCAGGCTACAATTTTCTGCGCAAGCTTGCGTCCCGCATCTATCTCCGTGTGCTCGCCGCTTTTGCCGGATTCCGTTTAAGCGATTCCCAGTGCGGCTTCAAGTGCATGAAAGGCGACGTCGGGCGTGCGATTTTCAGCAAGTGCAGAACCGACAGCTTTGCATTTGACTTTGAAGTGCTCATGCGTGCCCAGCGCAGTGGGAAAACGATTGCGGAGTTTCCTGTCAAGATCGTCAATCACCGTGCCTCCACCGTTCACCTCGTCCGCGACGGTCTCCGCATGCTCGGTGATATCCGCGGTATTAAGCGTCAGTTAAAAAAAGAACAGAAATAATCCAAAACCGCTGCCTCTGATGCGCAGCGGTTCTCTTTTGGTTCCTGAAAAGAAAAAATCCCGGCATCTGACGATGCCGGGATTTCCATGATTCCGAAAAGAATCAACCCAGTTTTGCGTAGTTGATCTTGATACCAGGGCCCATGGTCGTAGCAACGACGCAGGACTTGATATACTGACCCTTGACAGAAGCGGGTCTTGCCTTGATGACAGCGCCAACCAGAGCGTTGAAGTTCTCAGAGAGCTTCTCAGCACCGAAGGAAGCCTTGCCGATCGGGCAATGGATGATGTTGGTCTTGTCCAGACGGTATTCAATCTTACCGGCCTTAGCTTCGGTAACAGCCTTAGCAACATCCATGGTGACAGTGCCGGCCTTGGGGTTAGGCATGAGGCCCTTAGGACCGAGAACCTTACCGAGACGACCGATGGTACCCATCATATCGGGAGTAGCGATAACGACGTCAAAGTCGAACCAGTTCTCCTTCATGATCTTGTCAACATAGTTCATATCACCGACGTAGTCAGCACCTGCAGCCTCTGCAGCCTTTGCTCTGTCGCCCTTGGCGAAAACGAGCGTGCGGACAGTCTTACCGGTACCGTTCGGGAGAACGACTGCGCCTCTGACCTGCTGGTCAGCGTGACGGGAGTCAACACCGAGGCGGATGTGGAGTTCGACGGTTTCATCGAACTTAGCCTTAGCGGTCTGGCAGAGAAGCGCGATAGCTTCATCTGTGTCATACATCTTGGTCTTATCGACGAGCTTTGCGCTTTCGATATACTTCTTACCCTTATTCATTGCAAATGTCCTCCTCTGCCTTAATCTACAACGGTAACGCCCATGCTGCGTGCGGTGCCGGCGATCATGCTCATAGCAGATTCGAGGTTTGCAGCGTTCAGGTCGGGCATTTTGGTTTCAGCGATCTTCTTGACCTGCTCCTTGGTGATGGAAGCGACCTTGGTCTTGTTGGGCGTGCCGGAAGCGGTTTCGATGCCGGCTGCCTTCTTGATCAGGACAGCTGCCGGAGGAGTCTTGGTGATGAAGGAGAAAGAACGGTCTGCGTAAATGGTGATGACGACAGGAATGATAAGACCCATATCATTCTTGGTTCTCTCGTTGAATTCCTTGGTGAACGCGGAAATGTTGACACCGTGCTGACCAAGTGCCGGACCTACCGGAGGCTGAGGAGTAGCCTTACCTGCCGGTAACTGTAACTTAACGTATGCTGTAATTTTCTTTGCCATAATGAATTACACCTCCAAATGTGGTAGTATGAAATAACGGAATCCCTCTTCTGGCTTTATTTGGGGACTCCTCCCACAGGACCGAAAACGATGTCTTCAGGTCCTCAAAACAAACGACGTTTCAGGCGTGTTTAACGTCCTTTACGTCAAGCTCGATGGACGTATCTCTGCCGAACATGGACGCTTTGACGCGAACCTTTGTCATATCGGCGGAAATTTCCTCCACCACTGCAGTATGGCCTGCGAGCAGACCGCTGCCGATGCTGACGGTGTCACCGACCGCAAATGCCAGCTTGACAGCTGCGGCGGAAGCATCCTCTGCATCCTCCGACCGATCGATTCCAAGAGCAGCGACCTCCGCGTCGGAAAGCGGGATCGGCTTGGAGCCGGGTCCAACAAAACCGGTAACGCCGCGGATATTCCGCACGACGTGCCAGCTCTGATCGGTCATGATCATTTTGATGAGAACGTAGCTGGGGAAAACCTTGTCTTCCACTTCCTTCTTGCTGTCGCCGTCTACTTCCACAACGGTTTCCAGAGGAATCTGGATATCGAAGAAGTAATCGGTCATGCCGCGGTTCTTGATGGCGGTTTCAAGACTGGATTTTACCTTGTTCTCGTAGCCGGAATAGGTATGAACAACATACCATTTTACTTCCGATGTCTCATTCATGATAATGCTCCTTTCAGGTTTTGATTACGCGCGGGCGATCTGATTAAAGATGGCTCAGCAGTGTAAGTCCCTTGGAGAAAACAAAATCGAGAATGCCGATTGCAATCATGAAAATAACGATGCTGGCAATAACAACAACGGTACTCTTTGTCGTTTCTTCCTTGGAAGGCCATGCGATCTTCTTGAATTCACTCTTGTAATCACGGAAGAACTTCTTGACTCTTTCGGTGAACTTTACCTTGTCCTTCTTGGGGGCAGGGGTTTTCTTACCGGACTTTGCTTCTGCGCTTTCGACAGTCTCAGCAACTTTGGTTTCATTTTCAGCCATAATGCTTTAGTCCTCCGTCGAAAAATTACTTGGTTTCCTTATGCAGGGTATGCTTGCGGCAGAATCTGCAGTACTTCTTCAGTTCGAGTCTGTCGGGGTCGTTCTTCTTGTTTTTCTTTGTGTCGTAGTTTCTCTGTTTGCATTCGCTGCAAGCTAAGGTAATCTTAACTCTCATTTATAGGCACCTCCTGATAAATTGGTCGCACACCGGGTCTTTCCGACACGTCCCTGCATGCGCCTGGTTTGTGATGAACCGGGAATGACCGCCTCGGGGCGAAAACCGGTTCTGCCTCCCTCAGGCAAGTCCTTTTGAGGGGATCTGCCAACGGCATTTTTGCAATGCGGTGTCCGGCAAGTACCGTGCCTTCGGCCGCTGCGCCGTTCCAAAAAGGGACAATTTTTTTGCATAACAAAAAAGCCCTCTTATAGAGGTACTATTAGTATAGCATATTTTGATTTTTTTGTCAAGGAGTTTTCTTTTATTTTTCGGGATTTCAGCGGGGAAATTATGGAGGGATTGGGGGAGTTTCTGCTCTCGGCGTGATTCTGTTTTCCACCGGCCTCGGTGGTGCGGCTGCGGGGGGCGGTTGGGAAAGCTGATGTTTCTCCGGGAAAAATGTCCTATAACGCCAAAATCGCCCATTCACGATTACTCATGAATGGGCGTTTCTTTTGGAGCTGGTAATCAGAATCGAACTGATGACCTCATCCTTACCAAGGATGTGCTCTACCGACTGAGCCATACCAGCAATGTGCTGTATGGAACCTTTTGGATTCCTGATACAGAAGTGGCGACCTGAATGGGGCTCGAACCCATGACCTCCAGCGTGACAGGCTGGCGTTCTAACCAGCTGAACTACCAGGCCATAAACCCTGTATCTTTAGCACGAGATATATTATATCAGACAATCATCATTTTGTCAATAGCTTTTTTGAAATTTCAGAGGTTTTATAAAAGAAATTTACGGATTATCCCGGATATCTTGTAAACGGCTTGAAACTATGCTACAATGGGAGTATCAAAGGATCGGAAGGAGATCATACGATGTCAGTTTATGAAAAGCGCAGCCGTTCCCGCGTATGCGGATTCCTCCGTGCGGAGCATGGAAAGATCATCAACGAAAAAGGCGAAGAAATCCTCCTTGTCGGTATGGGTCTCGGCAACTGGTTTTTGCAGGAGGGCTACATGTTCCGCTTCGGCGGCAGGTACAACCGTCCCCGCACCATTGAGCAGCTTGTCCGTGATCTGTGCGGAACGAAATATGCAGAAGCTTTCTGGGAGCGGTTCCGGGACAACTACATCACCGAAGACGATGTCCGTGCCATGGCGGAGGCGGGCTTCAATTCCGTGCGTCTGCCCATCAACTGGCGTGTGGTGATGGAAGACGAGCCCGGCATCCTCTTCAAAGAGGACGGCTTTGCCCGCATTGACCGGTTCCTTGATCTCTGCGAAAAATACGGTCTGTATGTATGTCTTGATCTGCACGGTGCGCCCGGCGGTCAGACCGGCAGCAACATTGACGACAGCATTGACGATATCCCGCGTCTGCTCATGGACAAGTCCTCCGACAGCCGGGAAAAGACCCTGGCTCTGTGGTGTGAGTTTGCCCGCCGCTACCGCGACCGTTCCATCATCGGCATGTATGATCTGCTCAACGAGCCTGCAAGAACGGAGCAGCCCGGCACACCGAAGCTCCCTGACCTGAGAGAGCCGCTGAAACAGTTCTACCGCGACTGTATCAAGGAGATCCGCAAAATTGATAAACGGCACATGTTCTCCATCGAGAGCCACTATTGGGCAAGTCAGGCGAATTTCTTTACCGAAGTCTTTGACGAAAACATGTGTGCCCATTTCCACCGCTACTGGTGTCAGCCCAACATCACCCAGTACCGGGAATTTCTCGACGTGCGGGAGAAGCTGGGTATTGCGCTGTATCTCGGTGAGACGGGCGAGAACACCAACGAATGGTTTTCAGCCATGTACCCGCTGGGACTTTCTCTGGATATCGGCGTCAACGTCTGGCCGTGGAAGAAGATGGAGACCGATTCCTCCCCCTGTTCTGTGAAAGCGCCGAAAGGCTGGGACAGAATCATCGCCTATACGAACGGCGGCGACCGTCCATCCTATGAGGAAGCGCAGGCGATTTTTGATGAATATCTTGAAAATATCCGCTTTGCAAACTGCAAGTGGCTCCCCCGTGTGATCGCGTCCATTACCCGCAGCCCCGGCTGTGCCTTCCGCGCGGTGGACTATGCCGCATCCGAAGGAATCTCCCTTGTGAAAGAGGACGGCTCCTCTGCTGAAAAGTGGGAGGAATCTTCCGTCCGCTTCTCTTCCGGCAGCCGAGCAGCTTATCTCCTTGCCTGTGATGAAACCGGCGGTGTTCTGACGATTCCCGGTGTCCCGGAGGACGCGGTTCTCGCCCTCTCCGTAAACGGTGCATCCGTCCCCGCAGAGCGGAAAGACGGCAATCTGACCGCTGTGATCACCATGCAGGGCGATATCACCCTGACCCTTGCCTGCACCTCCGGCACAGCCGTCATCGACAGGATTCTGTGGGAAGCGCGGGTATGATTCCCCGCTGATCATACAAACCCTATAACGCCAAAATCGCCCATTCACGATCACTCATGAATGGGCGTTTCTTTTGGAGCTGGTAATCAGAATCGAACTGATGACCTCATCCTTACCAAGGATGTGCTCTACCGACTGAGCCATACCAGCAATGTGCTGTATGGAACCTTTTGGATTCCTGATACAGAAGTGGCGACCTGAATGGGGCTCGAACCCATGACCTCCAGCGTGACAGGCTGGCGTTCTAACCAGCTGAACTACCAGGCCATAGCCCTTGTATCGTTAGCACATAATTTATTATATCAGATAATCACTGCGTTGTCAAGGGGTTTTGAAAAATAATTAACATTCTGCACAAGGTCTGAAGCTGCAGTTCGGCCGAATCTCTGATCTTTACCTGATCCCGGTTGTTTCCCGGATCGATTTTCCGGCGTCATTGTGCGGCGAGCCGGGCAAGCTCCGCTTTCACCTGTTCTTTCGGGATCGCAACATATCCGATTTCAATGTCTTCGTCATTCGGTATCCGCACGATACGCAGGCCGTCAAAGGCTTCGATCGGCAGTACCTTATCATAATTGTACCCTGCTCTGCGCCGGAAGCCATGGGACAGGGCAAACTCCCGATCCATGGTCGTGATCTTTGTTTCTCCTTTTTCAAGGATCGTTTTCACATCCCCATAGTCGCGGAAGACGGTCGCGCTGAAATACTGCCCGTCATAAAGCACTTCCACGCGCTCAAAATAAGACAGCGGCTCCTTTTTCGGCTTTTTCCGGCAGTAAATTTCGTATTCCGGCAGTGCTGTGATTCTGATGTCCGGTCTTTCCTGCTTTATCTGATATTTGCCATCGGCGCCCGATACCAGTCTGCCGAGCACCTCTTCGCCGCACCGGACCTCCCATTCGCAATCGCGCATGGCAGGCACATACGTTTTGGCTCTGTTCAGCAGTTCACTCAGCGTGTCTGAGGGTTCAAACGTAATTTTTTTCTCATTCGGAGCCATGCAGTCATCGGCCATGCACACGCTGTCTCTTGTCATCCGTATCGTGACCGTACTCTGTTCTTTTTTCAAGCGAAACACGACAAATCATCCTCCATAAACATTTTTTAGGAAAGACCAAACCGGAATCTACTTCCGCGAGCGATAGTATTTCATCGGCGGCATACCGTAGTATCGGGAAAATGCACGGGAGAAATAGGCGTAATCACGGAAACCGACCTGTGCGGCAATATCGGTCAGAGCGGTCTTATTTTTGAGCTTGAAATCCGCCGCCCGTTTCAGACGGTACTGACAAAGATAGTCCGCAAACGTCGTGCCAAAGCTCTTTTTGAAACGGCGGCAGAAATGGCTTTCGGTGTAGCCGAACTGCTCGCTCATCAGCCCTGTGGTCAGTTCTTTTGCATAGTTCTGTTCGATGGTCTCGCTGACCTGACAGATAAATTCAAAGTCCTTGTTCCTTGTCCTGGGTGTATCTGCCGAGATGCAGAAGGACAGAAGGAGGGACAGGAGTTCATAGATACCGCTTACCAGCCGCAGAGAGCATCCCGCCTCATAATCCGCATCCATACGGGTAAATAGGCGGTCAAGGGGCAGAGACTGTGCTCCGGCAATCCTGTCAAGTTCCGCCTGACTGATCCGCTCCCGGAAACGCGCTTTTCCGCTGCAGATATCCCGGATGATTTTGGCATAACCGGCGGGAAGGGATTGGGCAAAAAAGGACAGATCCAGTATCGTGAAGTAATAATACAGCGTTTCATCAGAGGGAACATAGTATCCGCTGTGCGTTTCAAAGGGATTGATGGTCAGAAGTTCTCCTGCATGAACGATCTGTTCTCTGCCGTCAAGGAAGGCGTGGTATTCTCCGGTACAGACATAGTGGACCTCCAGTTCACGGTGGACATGCTCACCGTAGCAGCTCTGGGGTGTGGTGCAGGGTTTGTATCCGGGAGCTGTCAGTTTCTCCGGATGTGTCGGAAGATAGCCGTTTTTGGAAAAATACGGGTCGCAGACACAGGCCGGAATATCGCGGAACAGTTTTTTTGAAATAATCTCGATCATTTTTATGACCATGACTTTCGCGCAGCGGAAGTTTTTCCTTTCACCGGAATCGGGGTTCAACAGGCTGTTCAGGCACCAAACGTTGACTGAAATACTGATCTCTCAATCGTTGTCACGGGTTCCAGTATAACACACAAGGCCTGGTCTGTCAAGAT
>JAKSPR010000410.1 GCA_024404655.1 Clostridia bacterium
GAAATTGCGGGGACAGCTGCGGCGGGAGGCGCGCTGGCGGACGCGGGGTTCGGTATCCATTTTACGGAGTCGAGTGAAATCCGGGAACAGGGTGTCGTGGATGCCCCCATCGGGATTCCTCACGGAATCGAACGGACTTCCGACACCGGTGAGGTGACGCATGGCCCAAAGACAGGCACTGCCGTATCCGACGCAGCAAAAACACATGCCCCAAATGCATGTGTGAACACTGACTGCAGAAATGCAGCCGCCGCGTATTCCGCAAAAAGCTCTGTTGAGGAGATCATGGCAGTCCTTACCTTTGAGGATGCACTGAATGTCACCATTGACAGCGGCTTTTACAGAGGAAAGACCCTCGGTCAGATTGCAAAAGAGAAACCTCAGAGTCTTGACTGGTATGTCAATCAGTACAGAGGAGGGAACAACATCCTGCGCGCTGCTGCCAGAGTCCTTCTGGATAGAGCAGCGGTATGACGGGGTGGGATTGCTTTATGAACAGTTATTGTGATAACTTCCGCTTTTCCATCCTGGATGTCGCGGGTCTTCTTTCACTGGAGATCCGGCACAAAGGCAGCAAAAGCGTGGACGTTGACTGTCCTTTCTGTCAGAAGAAAGGGAAAATGAATCTGAATACGGAGAAAAACGTTTTCCGATGCAACTACTGCGGCATGTTCGGCGGTATGATCGCCCTGTATGCCAAGGCATTGCATACGGATAATTCCGCTGCATACAGGGAAATCTGTGAATCGCTCCGGCTGCCGCTCTCGGCACCGGAGAAAAACACGGTGCCTGATGTAAAGGATGAACAGGAGAAGATTCCGGCATCTCTTGATGAACGGGATCAGACATACAGACTCATGCTGTCTCTTCTGACGCTGTCAAAGACGCATAAGGAAAACCTGATGGCGCGCGGACTGACGGAATCGGATATCTACAGGTACGGCTATAAAAGCACACCTGCTTTCGGATTCTCCGCTCTTGCAGAAAAACTTCAG
The DNA here is from genome assembly GCA_024404655.1 of Clostridia bacterium. Lineage (GTDB taxonomy): Bacteria > Bacillota > Clostridia > Oscillospirales > CAG-272 > RGIG3925. The sequence continues at coordinate 996 of JAKSPR010000410.1, forward strand.
AACCTCGGATGCCGTCTTGAGGGTGTACCGGGATTCTATCGCAAAGAAGAACGGTGGCTGCCGCGGTTTTCATCAAACGGATCCGGTATTTTGATCCCTGTGCTTTCCATAGACGGAAAGATTCAGGGCGCACAGATCCGGCTTGACAACCCCGTCGACGGCCGGAAGTACATGTGGTTCTCATCTTCCGAAAAAGACGGAGGTACAGGAGCAGGATCACCGGCGCATTTTGTCGGAGATCCTGCAGATCCCGTCGTATATGTTACGGAAGGGCCGCTTAAGGCAACGATCGCCCATGCTGTTTCCAGACGGACCTTTGCAGCTGTGGCCGGCGTAAACCAGTATACAGCACTTGAAGAACTGTTTGTACGTCTGATACATAACGGGACTGAGACTATTGTTGAAGCCTACGATATGGACACACTGAAAAATCCCGATGTGGAACAGGGATGTCAGAAACTCCTGGAACTTAGCGTGAAATTCGGGTTTGAAGTCAGACGGTTATCCTGGAATGCAAGATATAAAGGGATCGATGATTTCCTTACGGCGAAAAGGGTTAAGAGATAAGCTTATGGGAACGAACAGCATATATGGAGCAGAATGAAAACAGCAGAGGAAATGAGAAGACAGTATTCAGATTTTTACTGATGAGAAATTTTGAATACCATCGTGTATAGTAAAACGACACCCGCTATATCCTGAAGATTTTGGATATAGCGGGTGTCTGTTCTCTGTTCTGCAGATATCGACGGATGCCTGTCTGCACACCATCATTTCAAAAAATCGGCTTTTGAATCCTGTGACCGGAAATCATAACCACGCTCGATCATTGTGCTGATTTTCAATGTAAGAAGATTAATATCAGTATGCATTGCGTGTGCGGTCTGTTCGGTCGTGTAGCCGTATTCCATGATGTATTCGGTGATTTCGTCCTCATCCAGCAGGATCTCAGCTGCCACAAGGTTTGCTTCATATTCAGCGGTGTGACGCATATCATAAAGCATAAACTCCTGAATGCCGTCACCTTTTGCAAGACTGCGGTGCAGCTGATCGTGTCCGATTTCGTGTGCACATACGATTCGCTTCATCTCATCTGTAAGGGAATTGTCAATAAAGATGAAACGATTGCGCAGGATAACACGATACATACCCTTCATCGGTGCAATGCTGCAGAGAATGATCTTGATACCGAGAGCATCTGCAATTTCAAACGGGTCGCGTGTATGGAACCGATGAACCAGACGGCTTCCGGTCGTATACAGCTTTTTTCCTGCCAATAGTTTCACCTCTTTTAAAAAGACATCTGGTCACTGCTCTGTTTCAGCTTCCTTTTTCCGACCGTATTTCTTGTTTTCTGCTTTTGCCATCCAGTATGCTTCGGTCAGCGCCTGCATGACGCCGTCAAGCGCATCGTCGTCCAGCTGACCGCCTGCGAAAACGCCTTTTCCTTCTCCGATGA
>JAKSPR010000411.1 GCA_024404655.1 Clostridia bacterium
GTCAAAGACCACGCAGAGGTCGGTCAGCTCTCCGTTGAGCAGACACGGGATGCGGCCTGTGGTGGTGTAGGTTCCGTCGCCGTTATCCACATCGGAGACCAGATAGTAAGCCACGGTGTGACCGTTGAGCGCAAGCCAAGTGCCGTCAAATTCGAGGCTCATGTCGGTATCATTAACAAAATCAAAGGTGTTGTCATAGCCGAGATCAATGAAGCCTTCGCCGTCGTCCACATAGACGTTCAGCTCTGCCGTGCGGATGAGCGCCCATTCTTTTTCGGTGAGAGACAGGACACGCTGACCGTTATTCTGGGAGATCACGATGCGTCCGGGGTCGATGCAGAGCTTTGCAATGTCATCGGCTGTGGCTGCGACCTGATCCGTATCCATCCAGGAGAGGGAATCGGGCATACTGCGTCCGCTCATGCCGGTGAGAAGGCCGAGAATCGAGGAAACATCCAGACTGCTGCCCGCAGATGCCGCGCCGGAGGAATTGAGAACGGTGCCCAGCAGGGAACCGATGGGGGAAGCGGAAGAACCGCCGCCCAGCTGGGAGAGGACCATGCCGAACAGGTCTCCGCCGAGAGAGCCGCCGGAGGAACCGGGCAGCGCGGGCGAGGAAGATGCGGAGGACGAACCGAACAGGGAAATCGTCTGTCCCGCACCGGTGGTGGAAGCGAAAGACTTGATGCAGCCGATATACTCGCTGTCCATGCCGAGGGACTTATAAACGCTCTCCGCGCTCTTCATGTTGGAGGTATTTTCGTAGGGGAAATAGATGCTTAAACCGTTTGCATGGGAAATGGAGGAACCGTTATACTTGATGCAGCTCTTCAGTGCCGTGACAAGCGCCTTGGATTCCGCATTGCCCAGACGCTCCGCAAGATCACAGAGGTCGACCTGATTGATTCTGCTCTTTTCGGAGAACTGGCGGGTCGATGCGCGGGCACCGGAGACCTTATCATACTGACCGTCTGCCAGCATATCGGAAATGGAAGTGGAGAACTTGGTGAATCTGTCGGGAATGGTACCCTGCAGTTCCGCAAGGTCGGTCACGGACAGGGTGACGAGAGAACCGCGGTTGGCCTGCATATAGCTGTCGATGAGGGTCTTTGACAGGCTGACCGTGGAAACAGAAGTGTTCTTGGAGATTGCATTGACCCAGGAAGTATAGTACCAGCCTGTGCCGGGCTCCACTTCCTCGGAGGCGATCAGATAGTCTGCATAGTTGTTGCAGACCAGCGCCGTTTCAAGGGTCGCCATCAGGCAGGCGTCGAAGCCGATCCAGTCGAACTTGCAGTCGGCAGCGGAGAGGGCCTGATTGATCTTCGGCAGGGTCATGGAACCGGCGGATGTGTTCTTTTCATCATAACCATAGCCGGTGAGCGATCCTCCGCCGTGATCCCAGAAAATGAGAATGTTGCGGTTTGCGGGATAGTTCTTTTCGCAGTAGTCGATGAACTGGGTGAGATTTGCGGGATCCGTCATAGCTGCTTTTCCGAAATCCTTTTCAAGAAGGGTTTTGGAACCGGATTCGATCTTATAAATCTGATTGACGGAATTTGAGATGCCGGAGGTCTGCCAGCTCTTGCAGCCGCCGGTCTCCACGATGATATTGACGTTATCGGCGATGTTTGCGGCCATCATTTCTTTTAAGTCGCTGGTCGCCATGCCGTACTTGGATTCAAGGTCGGTGCCGCACATATAGATCATGATGGTGACAACATCTTCACCGCTGCCCTTCAGGGCAGTATAGCGATCCCGGGCTGTCGAGGCGACCGAAACATCGGCGTCATGATCCGAATACGTGGGGCTTCCGCTGATGCCCTCTGTCCAGCCGGAGGGAATATTCATGGTACCATCACCGAAGTTCGGGACGGAGAGACCTCCTCCATTGCAGGAGCGGACGAAATAGATCACGGCGACGATGGCGATGATCAGAATGAGGATTCTGCGCACGCCGGAAGGCAATGCAAACAGAAGGGAAAGCAGGCATCCCGCTCCGCCTCCGCCCGATGCGCGTCCCCGCTGGGAGCCGCCGGAATAAGAAGAGCCGGAAGAATGGGAAGAATACGAGGAATGAGAGGAACCGGAGGGACGTCCGGAACCGCCGACACTGTGGCCTCCGGTATTCACACGGCCGCCCTTATTGACGCCCGAAGAACCGGATACGTTTTTGTCTCTGGAATGAGGTCTTTTATCCATGGATACCATCCTTTTTGTTTGAAGTTTTTTGCGTTTTTGCTGTGTGTTCATTATAGCACAGAAATCCGGGATTTTCAATGTTTTTGGAAAAATTTGGCAATGGGGGAAAACTATCGTTGATGGTCATGGTTTGACCGTGTTTCTGCCCTCGGCTTGATTTTGTTTTTTACTCAGTTTCGTGGGGGGATCGGCAAGGGCTTTGCGGTCGCCCTTGCATGCTTCGCAGGGTTTTC
>JAKSPR010000412.1 GCA_024404655.1 Clostridia bacterium
TCCACAAATTGGCTTAATACGCCGGAGGCTTTGTTGATCAGCGGGGACACAGTTCCTGTCAGACGCTCCCAGAAGCTTTCTTCATCACGGTTCAGCTCTTTTGAGAAAGATTCCGCAGATTCAATGGTTGTATTGATTGAGTTTTCATAGACTTCATATACCATATTGGAGGCAATGACGCCTGTGGGGACGGCGATGGAAAGAAGCAGCGCAACGGCGGCCATTTTGACGGCGATCCGGCGGAAAGCCTGCTTTCCGGGAAACAGACTGACAATTCCCACCGCACAGGCAAGGGGAATTATGATGCGGAAGACCAGAGCACCGAGGATCGTCAGAAGATATTTTTCCGCATATAGGACGATGAGGATCAGGAGAAAATACCCGGAAAGGTCAGCCAGTTTGTCAGCAATCGGTGTTGCGGTATCGTCGGGGATGGCAGAAATTCCAGCGGAGGCAACAGTCGATGCGGCAGCGAGGCTCATGACAGAGCTCTTGCGGTCGTCGATGGAAATGATGATATCCGAATAGGTATCCGGCTTCATGAAATGCTCCGCCAGCAGTGTCGCGGACAGCACAGCAATGAATAATAAGACCGTGATGATCAGTATGGTTTTCAGACGGCGTTCCATTGGCAGTCTCCGCTCATTCATAGATAAAATCCGTTTCATAACCAGTACCGACAAGTCCCAGAATGAACTTTTCAATCAGGTCCTTCGCGTTTTCATCGGCAGAGGTGAGAAGCCCACGGTCCGCTGCTTTCTTTGCCGCCGTTTCCTCAAGCTGGGATAAGGAACTGTTGTAATCGGTGACAGAAGTACGGTTGCCTAGACCTTCCTTTTCAGAATAGACGGTCAGGCTGTCCCAGTCAACAGTCGTGCTTTGGACAGCAGCGTGGGGCAGGGTAATGGTGATTTGCTTGTCTGCATCGTTCTTTTCTACATGGATGCCGGAGCAGTCAATACCCGCGGAAACCGTACCATCATAACTGACAAGATAACTGGACTTGGTAAAGGGAAGCTCAAAACCGAACAGACGCTTAACATCGGTATAGTCGACAACTTCGGTGAAAAAGTATTCTGCGGTCACAAGACTGTGGATATCCCGCAGACCGTCTTCGATGATCTGGGCGGTGATGACTTTTTCCACTTCCACCAGTTTTTCCACCTCATGGGTGATGGTGATGGTATCAGGCTCGGAAAGGACAGGAGGCGCGGGTACCTCGACCGGATCATCGTCCCGGCTGCACAGCCAGACAACAAGGGATATACAGATGGCGGCGGCAAAAACGACCGTCAGAATCAGATAAATACGTTCTTTTACAGACATGCTCCCAAATGTTTTCAAACCATGCATTCCTCCTTTTGCGATTCTGTCAGAATATGGAGAATCTCCATAAGAAATTATAGCATATCCTGTCGAAAATTGCAACGTCAGGGAGCTTCTGCACAGAAAATTTTCAAAGCCGACATGATTTGCTCATATCGGCTTTGAACTTTGATTTACTGTTTGAATTTACGCTCAATTTTGTTCATGAACACGCAGAGATCAAAGACGCGGTGGGTCTTTTCCTCCGTCTCCCGCAGATAAGCGGCCAGCGTTTCAAAGGAGGCCAGCGCATCTTCTTTGCGGCCTTTTGCGCGGAGATACAGGGCATCGGCATAAGGCGTACACATTCTTGCATGGTAGAAAAGATATTCCCAGGAAAGGGCAATCGTGGGATCGGAGGCTGTTTTCCGGTTCCGCTCAATGACGGGAAGGAAGTCAGCGACCACGCCGGGAATCTGCTCAAATTTCGCAGCTTCCGCATCATCCACCATGGGACGTTCGCCGCGAAGATAGGGCGGGTCAAACAGTTCGGAGAGCTTCGTCATATACGCCTGAACCAGCTCACCGTCTTCTCCGAAGGCTTTTGCAAAATAGCGCTTGGTCAGCTCTTCAAAATCGGTATCCCGGTTCCAGAGAGTTTCTGCCATGGTCAGGATCGGAAGAGAAGTGGGATAGAAGATCCGCTGTGTCTGGCAGCTGTTGGAGCCGCCAAGTCCCAGACGCTTCAGATTCTTCATGTCGTCGGAGACCGTCTTTGCACAGGTCATGTAGCCGGCATCCTGGAAATGGTCCCACATGATATGGTAGTCGTAATCAAAGCTGTCACCGTTGAAATGCTCCTGCCATTTGCGCAGACGGGCAACATTTTCAGCAACGGAACGAGGCATGCGCAGGTGGTTTTTCTCGTAGGGCTGCAGATGCTGCATTGCTTCCTGCACGTCCTCCTCCGGCACAGTAAAGGAGGTGGAATAGGTTCTTGTGATCGGCGCGAACATGAGGACGAAACGGTCGGGATTCTTGATTGCCTGCTTCTGCGGTTCCCAGAGAAGGTCCACATAGCGGAGGAAGACGATCTTGGTCTCAATGCCGCGTGCAGTGAGCACCTACCC
>JAKSPR010000413.1 GCA_024404655.1 Clostridia bacterium
CTGCCCGTCATCGTTTCCCTCGATGACCTTGACAGAGAAGCCCTCATCCGCATCGTCAAAGAGCCGAAGAACTCCCTTGTCCGTCAGTATACCAAGCTCTTCCGCTATGACGGCGTCGATCTGATTTTCGAGGACGACGCACTGTCTGCGGTGGCAGGTCTTGCTATCGAGCGCGGCACCGGAGCAAGAGGCCTCCGTTCCATCATGGAAAATCTGCTTCTGCAGGTCATGTATGATGTGCCCTCGAAAAAAGACGAAATCTCCGCGGTACGCATCACCAAAGACTGCGTCCTCAAAAAGGCACAGCCGGAATATATCAAGCGTTAATCAATGCAGTATAATGAATCAGCCCTGACGGTCCGGTCAGGGCTGATTTGCTTTTCAGTGCATGTTTTTGGGGGAGGAACAGCCGCAGTGGTCGTCAGCGATGGAACATTCACAGACGCCGATTTCCATATCACAGTGACAGCTGCGGGCGATATCACCAAGGGATACCATGCCGACCAGCTTGCCGTTTTCCTCTACGGGGAGGCGGCGGACCTGCTTTGCTCCCATGATGCGGATGGCTTCGTCTACGGTGGTGTCGGGGGTGATCTTTTCGGGAGAGGCGGTCATGACTTCACGCACGGTGGTGGACTTTGCGTCTTTGTCCTTGGAATGGCAGCGGATGACGATATCACGGTCGGTCACAACGCCGGTGCAGGTGCCGTTGGGATCACAGACGGCGACACAGCCGATGTCGTAGGCATCCATCAGCCTTGCGGCATCCTTGATGCTCTCACAGGGCGTACAGGTACAGAGCCGGGAGGACATGATATCCCGGACGGTGTTGGTCTTGTTCATTGCAATACATCCTTTCAGTTTGAGATTCCGCCGTTAGGATGGCATCGGGTCCCCTGTTTTATGCACATCCTCCGGGGCGGATTTTCCGGGTGCGGCGGCACATTTTTTAAGGACTGGTTTATTTTTCAAAAGAGCCATCCGGACGGTATCGCCATTCTTGATTTTTCCCGAAAGGAGTGCGTCGGACAAAGGACCCTCGATCTGCTCTGCGATGACGCGCCGGAGCGGGCGCGCTCCGTAAACCGGGGAATATCCAGCCTTGGCAAGATACCGCACGACAGCATCGGAGATGTGGAGGGTGATTCCATGCTCTGCCAGCCGTCCGGTCGTCTTTTCCAAAAGCAGCTTCGTGATTCTGATCAGTGCAGGACGGTCCAGGGGCCGGAAGCGCAGGACGGCGTCGATGCGGTTGATGAACTCCGGTCGGAACGATTGACGGAGAACGGTATCGGTATCGTCGGCGGAATCTTCTTCGGATGACAGAAATCCGGGGTGCCGGACGGAGGATTTCGGATCCGCGCCGACGTTGGAGGTCATCAGAATGACCGTATTGCGAAAATCCACCGTTCTCCCGTGACCGTCGGTCAGCCGACCTTCGTCCAGAAGCTGCAGAAACAGATCAAGCACATCCGGGTGCGCTTTTTCGATTTCGTCAAAGAGCAGGAGGGAATAGGGGTGCTTCTGAACCTGTTCAGTCAGAAATCCGCCTGCTTCATAGCCGACATAGCCGGGCGGCGCGCCGATGAGCCGGGCAGAGGCGTTCCGCTCCCCATATTCGCTCATGTCAAGACGGATCATGCGGGAATCGTCCCCGAATAATGCTGCCGTCAGCGCACGGGCAAGTTCGGTTTTGCCCACCCCTGTGGGACCGAGCAAAAGCAGGGAGACTGCAGGACGATCCGGGTCGCGCAGACCGCTCAACTGCCGCCGTACCGCCGCTGCTGCGGTTCGGACTGCTTCATCCTGACCGATCACACGACGCAAGAGTATCTCTTCCAGCTCCGCTGTTTTTGGAGCCGCAAGAGCATCTTTCTGTTCCGGGATCGGAATCCCTGTGCGGCGGGTGAGCACCGCGGCGATATCCGATGGGGTGACAACCGGCAGCGGAGTTTGTGCTTGGGATGGGATTCCGATCTGTTCCGCATGCTGCCGCAGAACCGGGGTCAGCTTTGCTGCCGCTTCCAGATTTCCCGCAGCAATGGCACGGTTCCGCTGCTCGGCAAGGGTATTCTGCGGGGGTTGAACAGGCGTGTTTTCAAGATGCCGGTAAGCGGCGGCCTCGTCCATACAGTCAATGGCTTTGTCAGGCAGACGGCGGTCGGACAGATACCGCACCGTCAGACGCACCGCCGCGCGCAGGGTCTCATCGGGCAGCAAAACGCCGTGATACTGCTCATAGAGGGGGCGAAGACCAGAGAGGATGGCAAAGGTGGTTTCCTCATCCGGTTCCGGGATGGGAATGGGCTGAAAACGCCGCTCCATGGCACCGTCGTTTGCGATGGTCTTCCGGTACTCCGCATCCGTTGTCGCGCCGATCAGACGCAGTCTGCCCCGGGCGAGTGCGGGTTTGAGCAGATTCGCCGCGTCC
>JAKSPR010000414.1 GCA_024404655.1 Clostridia bacterium
TTCCGCTCTGTCCTTGCAGGACGCAAGGCGGCAGACGAGGTCGGTCTCTGGTTTGAAGTCACGGGAGAGCTCGCCCGGGACGCCGGGGTCGAATGGCGTTCAAAGCGGGACCGGAACTGGGATTTCTATGTCTGCCCCGGCTTCATCATGTCCTATAACACAGAGGAAAAGAAAAAGATCATCGACACGATGATGGCAAAATTCAAGGAGTATTTCGGCTTTTACCCCCGCACGGTAGGTTCATGGCTCATCGACACGCAATCCATGAAATACATGGCGGACAACTATCCCGTCGAGGCCTTCTCCGTCTGCCGCGAGCAGTGGGGCATGGACGGTTATACCCTCTGGGGCGGTCCCTATTACGGCGGCTACTATCCGACCCTCAACAACATGCAGACCCCGGCGGGCAGCATAGAAAATCAGATCGGCGTCCCGGTGTTCCGCATGTATATGAACGACCCGATCTACTGCTACTATGAATTCGGCAAGCGGGAGGTCAATGATATCGACTACGGTCTGTTTACCACGGAGCCCGCATGGCCCTGCGGACAGTATCTCGGCTGGGTGAACTGGGCATATCAGAAGGCCTTCGACCCGGCAAACCTCGGTTGGTCCTATCTGCAGATCGGTCAGGAGACCTGCTTCGGCTTTGAAGAGCCGCTGTCCTCCGCCATTGAGATGCAGATCCGCCATGCAAAGAAGTATCAGAGCACCTACGGCTATGACTTTGTAACGGTGGGCGACATGGGTCACGCCTTCCGGGAGAGCTTCAAGGAGACCCCGGACAGCTTCCGCTTTGCGCTGGATGACTGGGCACTGAAAGGCAATCAATCCGTTTGGTTTTCCAACCGGAAATACCGCATCAACCTGTTCTCCACTTACCGCGAGGTCTGGATCCGGGATATTCATTTCTTCTCTGACGACTGTCCCGACCGCTCCACCGCGACCCCCCGCCGCGCCCCATCATGGACGGCGTGCGCTTCACCCACGGCTGTACCGAAGAAGATATTCCCTTCAACAACAAATTTGACGGCGTGAAATACGGTCCCCGCGCTTCAATGTCTTTCGGTCCCGGTCATATCGTCTCCTGCACAAGTGAGGGCGGACGGGCAAAGATGGTCTTTGACGCAAACGGACAGGAAATCACCGTGACCCCGGAGGATGAGTGCATCGTGATTTCTTCTGATAAAGATTTCTCCATCACCTTTACCCACAAGGAGCATCAGGTCTATATGGAATCCGCGGACGAAAAGGGCATCAACTACCGTCATCTGGGCTTTGCCTACCGCATGAGCCTGACAGACGGTATGATTTCCGATATCACCGCGGGAGGATGCATGCTTCATTCGGAGGGCGGTCGTCTTGTGATGACCTTTGACAAGCGATGAAGGCGGTTTCGTGGAATGTCAACGGCCTGCGCGCCGTGATGGGAAAGAATTTTGCGGAAGTCTTTTCCGCGATGGATGCGGATTTCTTCTGTCTGCAGGAAACCAAAGTGCAGGCAGGACAGGTGACACTTGACTTGCCGGGCTATTACCAGTACTGGAATTATGCCGAGAAGAAAGGCTACAGCGGCACCGCCATTTTCACAAAGCGGGAGCCCATCGCCGTCACCTGCGGCATCGGAATTGAGGAACACGACCACGAAGGCCGCGTCATTACCCTCGAATATGAGGATTTCTATTTTATCACGATCTACACGCCCAATTCCAAAGAGGGGCTGGAACGGCTTCCCTACCGGCAGGTATGGGAGGACGATCTGCGGGCTTATCTCTGTGCGCTGAAAGCGAAGAAGCCTGTAATCCTCTGCGGCGATCTGAACGTGGCACACAAGGAAATTGATTTAAGGAACCCCTCCACCAATCATGGCAGCGCAGGTTTCACCGACGAAGAACGTGGGAAGATGACGGAGCTGCTCTCCGCCGGATTTCTTGATTCCTTCCGGGAGCTCTATCCGGATGCAAAGGACGCTTACTCCTGGTGGTCCTACCGCTTCAAGGCAAGAGAACGGAACACCGGCTGGCGTATCGACTACTTTCTCATTTCGGAGGACTTAAAGGACCGGCTGACGGGTGCTTCCATCCATGCGGATATTTTCGGTTCCGATCATTGTCCTGTGGAAATTGACCTTGATCTGTGATATTTTGAGCAAACGAATTGACAAATGATGACACTTGTTGTATACTGATAACATTCTATATTGAAAGGATTACCACGATGAAAAAACAGATTCTGACGTCTGCTCTGACTGCGGCCCTGATGCTCTCCGTCCTCGCGTCCTGCGGCGACGAGGCACAGACCCCGGCAACAGATACCAATGCTCCCGTCTCCGCCGTCACCACCGCCGAGATAACGGAACCGGCAAAACAGCTCTACACGGAAGCTCTGACCCCCGTTGACTATAACGGCGCAGAGTTTTCTGTCTACACCT
>JAKSPR010000415.1 GCA_024404655.1 Clostridia bacterium
CCAGACGACCACAGCCGAAACAGAAGCCGCGATCGTCCGCCGAGATGATCTTCCTGAACTTGACTTCGGCGGAGCAGATGTCACCATGCTTGTCAAGAACATTGAGGACGCTGCCGCTGAGTATATTTCCGGGCAGGAAACGGGTGAGGTCATCGGCGACGCCGTTTTTGCCCGCAACCGTGCGATCGAAGAACGGCTGAATATCAAGTTCCACGTGCAGCTTGCTTCGACGGATACCGTCGTAAACGAGGCAGTCAAGTCTATTACGGCAGGGGACAATGATTTTGATGTCCTGTCTGCTCCTACCTATGAGGCGGTTTTCAAGACCTCCAAGGGTTACTTCCGGAATCTTTACGATCTGCCGCATTTCGACGCAAAGAAGCCTTATTGGTCCCAGGGTGCCATTGACAGCCTTTCCATCGGCAATTCTCTTTACGTCGTGACTGGTTCTCCGTCCATCTCCCTTTACCGTTTTATGTACGTCACGGCCTATAATAACGCCCTGTTTCAGAAGTATGATCTTGATTCCCTGATTCCGGTGGTCAAGGCCGGAAAATGGACCCTTGACTATCAGTATAATATCGCAAAGGGCATCTACGAAGATCTGAACGGCGACAATACCGCCGGAAAAGAGGACCTTTATGGATTTGTCGGCGGCGCCAGAACCAACAGCGATACTTACTGGATCAATATGAATACCGGACTTTTCGTAAAAGACAAGGACAATTACTATACCTTTGCGCCGGATGTTGAGCGTTATTCCAAGGGCATGGAGCAGCTTCTCCGTCTTTACTATGAGGGAACAGGCTCCTACGCTGTCCCCAACGCGGACGACGGCGTGCGCGATTCCCACATCCAGACCATCTTCGGAGAGGGAAGAGCCGTCATGGCAACCACGCATCTTTACGGCATTGAATACTTCTTACGGGATATGAAGGATGAGTTTACCATCATCCCCATGCCGAAGCTGGATGAGGCCCAGGAAAACTACCGTACCCATGTACAGGATCAGTTTACCTCGCTCCTTGTCCCCGTGACCGTCGGCGATGACCGGCTGGAAACCGTAGGCGCATTCCTTGAATGTCTCGGCTCCGAAAGCTATGATACCGTATTCAACGCCTACTACGAAACGGCACTGTCCTATAAGTATTTGCAGAATGCGGAATCTGTGGATATGCTGCATCTGATTTTCGATTCCGTCTATATTGAACCCTCGGTCGTTTACTTCAATGAGGTCGGCGGACTTGTCACGCCGCTCCGTACCATGGTCGGCAAGAACCAGAACAACGTGGCATCGGAGATCGAGAAGATCACATCTAAAGTCACGACTAAACTTGAAAACATGAATGAAGCCTTCCGCGAACTGGAAGCAAACCGATAAATCGAAAATAAAGGCTGCTTAATAATGAGAGAAGAGGCCATGCCCCTGAATTTCTGAAATCAGGTCCAGAAAGCCATTATTATTAAGAGCATTATAGAATCATCATCCGCAGAAAGGATGAACACCATGTCTGAAATCACATTTTTTTCGCCGATGAAAGAGGGCAGACCTGTCCGCCTGTCCCAAAGTACCCGTGTTTTTGCAAAGGAATCCCTTGCCGGGACATACGGAAAAGAAGCCCTGAACCACAAATATGCGCTTATCACGCTCCCGGAGGGAACCGATCCCGCATCCATAACCGACCGTCAGAAATATGATCTGGCGATCACAGCCATCGCTGAGCAGGCACCGATCAGACTGATGGACGGAGAACTCATCTCCGGCTCTGCAAGTCTCGGCGGCGCAATCTTCCATGAGGTTCCGGCAACTCTCGACGGCGAGCACGCGGTCTGCGGTTCCATCAGCCACCTGACGACGAACTTTTACCGTGTTGTTTCCGAAGGCATGGACTCTTTCCGCGCCCGCATAGAAGCAAAGCAGAAGGAACCGGATCTGACCTCGCTGCAGAAAGAGATTCTGTCTTCCCAGCTGAATGCCTGGAACGCCATGAAGTGCTGGCATACCCGGTATCTTGAAGCCCTCAATGCTCGCATGGAAAACGCAGACAGTGCCGATAAGAAACGTCTTTCCGCCATTTATGACAATCTGACCCGTGTCCCCTTCGGTCCCGCCAGGACCTTCCGGGAAGGGGTGCAGTCTATCTGGTTTACCTTCTCTTTCCAGCGGCTCTGCGGTAACTGGCCCGGCATCGGACGGATGGATCTCATGCTTGATGACCTCTATCAGGCCGACCTTGCCGCCGGACGCATCACGGAAGGCGAGGCAAGAGAACTTCTTGCGCACTTCTTTATCAAGGGCTGTGAGTGGATCACGCTGCAGTTCCGTGGTTCGGGCGACGCACAGCATTATCAGAATCTGGTCCTCGGCGGTATGGATGAAACCGGCCGGGTCCGGCCAGGCGACGCAGCGCGCCTCCTGCTGGAG
>JAKSPR010000416.1 GCA_024404655.1 Clostridia bacterium
TGTCGGCATCGACTGCATCGTGGCATGGCCTTATGATGAAGGTGGCTGCGGCTGTGAAAACTGCCGCCCCTGGGGCGCAAACGGCTATGTGCGTACCTGCCGCGCGATGTATGAGGCGGCGAAAACGCTGTACCCGGATATCCGCATGATCCTCTCGACCTGGGCCTTTGATGTACCGGTTGATGAGGGCGAATACGAAGGCCTGTTTTCCCGCCTGTCGGGGGACCTTTCCTTTGCGGACAGCCTGATGATCGACGCGCATCACGAATATCCCGCATACCCTCTGGCACATCCGCCGGTAAAGCCGGTGGTCAATTTCCCGGAGATCAGCATGTGGGGATTATACCCGTGGGGCGGCTTCGGCGCAAGCGCTTTGCCGGAACGCTTCCAGCGTATCTGGAACGACGGACGGAAGATCGTCACGGGCGGTATGCCGTATACCGAGGGCATCTATGAGGATATCATCAAGATTCAATTCTCAGGTTACTACTGGGATCCCGACCGTCCCTATGAGGATACGTTCCGGGAATATATTGGCTACGAGTTCTCACCGGATGTCTATTCCGAGGTCATGGAGATCATCGCCTGCATCGAGCTCAACCACACACGTATCGCAGAACGGGAACAGCCGGATTTTGAGGCCGCACACCGTGCCCGCCGACTTGCCGAGGCCGCAGACGCAAAGATTCCCGCCCACGCAAAACCAGCATGGCGGTGGAGGATCCTCTATATCCGCGCGCTTCTTGATGACAAGCGATATTCAGCGCTTGAAAGATCCAACTGTGATATCGGATGGTTTGCAGGCCGTTCCGCCGATCTTCTGATCGACGATGTAGAAGCACAGGACTTTTTCAGAGAACTGCGGCGGTATTATTATTCCTCGGAATATAACGGCAAAAACTCCTGGACCCTCCCGCCCCTCGGAGGAACGACCGAATCGGAGTATTGAGCTGTTTTTTGGGTTTTACCGCAAGCAAATGTGGACCCCCTCCCGCAGATTTGCCGGAAGGCAAAAGCGGGAGGGGGTTATTTGATAATCGTATCCGGCAGCAGAGCAGGAGCGGCTGTTTCAAAACGGAAGTTCTATTGTCTCCGCAGAGGGTTCTTGATCAGAGCCCCCAGCTCCTGATCAGCTCTCTGCTTTCCGCAAGATCCAGAAGCGGCTCACGCAGGTGGGTATCCTGTTCCACAAGAATCCATCCGTCAAAGCCGCGGCGGACGCTTTCTTCCACAACATAGCGGTTTTCGTTTACCAGCTCCCCTTTTCCGAGGGCGCAGAAATAGCCCTTGCCGAGCCATACTGCATTTTCGGGATCAATCTTCCAGTCTTTCAGATGGATCGCCATGATCCGGTCATAGTACCGGTCATAGATTTCCTTCACGTTTCCGCCTGCCGCACCGAGGTGACCGACATCCAGAATCATTCCCACATCGGGACAGCGGGAAAGATAGGTTTCCAGCTGCTCCTGGGTCTCCACAAGGGAGCCGAGATGATTGTGGATCGCCGCGTGGATGCCGTATTTTGCGCAGATCTCCGTGAGATAATTCGTTCTCTGGCAAAGCCCGTCAAAATCGGAGGCTCCCATGAGACCGGAGACCCAGACGTACTTCTTGCCGAAGGCCGCAGTCCACTGAATGGAGTGCTCAACGGACATGGTTTCCCCGCAGGTGGCAAAGCTCATGCCGCGTCTTGCCAGCATGACAGCTTTGTTCATGGCGTCGGCAGAATCCGTTGCCCGCAGACGTTCCAGGCCGTCATATCCGATCTTTTTGATGGCGTCAAGCCGTTCTTCATAGTCATAAAGACCACCGTAATACACATTCATGCCGTAGTCGGCAATTCCCACACGTATCATGATTAATACCTTCCTTATCTTGTTTTCGGGGTTGTATCCAGTATATCACAGCTCTTATGGAATTGCAAGCCGGATGAAGGCGCAAAATGAGCGAAACCCGCAATTTCCCGAAATTTTTTATAAAAAACTCTCCACAAATCCGCCGCTCTGTGATACAATAGAGCCATACATAATCCGGATCAAAAGAAAGGAAACAGATACCATGGAACGACTGATAAAAACCGGCAGAATCGCACCCTTTTCGTCAAAGGAGGTCCCGTTTTCCCGTCTCGGCATCGGCTTTGAAAAACTGGACCGTGCGGTCTTTGATCCCGCCAAGGCCTACGATTATGTAGGTGCCCTCGGCGTCAAGCCTATCCGTCTGCAGTCCGGCTGGGCGCGCACAGAGAAAGAGAAGGGGATCTATGATTTTCAGTGGCTTGAGGAAATCGTCGATGCACTTCTTGCAAGGGGTCTGGAGCCGTGGGTATGCCTCTGCTACGGCAACGGTCTCTATGACGAAAACGCCGCAAAGATCTTCGGTGCCGTCGGTTGTCCGCCGATTTTCAATG
>JAKSPR010000417.1 GCA_024404655.1 Clostridia bacterium
GCATTCCCTTTGAAGAAACGAAAAGTATCCTGATGAAGGAGTTCTCCGAATTCCTTTATCAGCACAAATAATAAAGGTCACAACGAAAGGAATCAACGAAATGAGCATTATCGACGCTTATTACAAGAGAGTCGGCGAGATTCTTGAAGAAGTTTTCGACAAGGAACGGGAGCTGATGGAACAAGCCGCAAAGGTCATTGCCGATGCCAATAAGGAAAAGCGTTCCATCTTCGCATTCGGCTGCAACCATGCAGGCCTCATCACGCTGGAGCTGTTCTACCGCACCGGCGGTATGGTCACCATCAATCCTGTCCGCGCACCGGGCATGATGCTGGAGATCTCCCCCATCACCTCTTCCAGTGAGATGGAACGTCTTCCCGGCTATGGACGCATCATCTTTAACGGTCTTCCCGCAAAAGAGGGCGACGTCATCATCATCCACTCCGTTTCCGGCAGAAACGCTGTCACCATTGATATGGCAGAGGCTGCAAGAGAAAAGGGTCTGACTGTCATTGTCGTCACCAACATGAACACGGCAGGAACGGTCACCTCCCGTCATCCCTCCGGCAAGATGCTGCATGACTTTGCATCCATCCTGATCGACAACCACGGCGACCGCGGCGATGCTTCCTGCAAGCTGGAAGGCTTTGAGCAGAAGCTGGCATCTACCTCCACCGTTGTGGGCGCAGCGATCCTCAATGCTGTGACCGCCCGTGCCTCCGAGCTTCTGTGGGCAGAGGGCATTGAACCTCCGGTCTTCATGAGCGGCAATATGGACGGCGGCGACGCGCACAACAAGGCCGTCATTGCCGAGCACAAGGATAACATTTTCTATATGTAATTTTATTTTGAAGGAGATATCAAAAAATGGAACTTCTCGATCGTTATCAGCAGGCTGTAGGCGACCTGCTTTACAAGGTCCGCACCACCCAGCGTGAAGCCATCATCCGTGCCGGTGAACTCGTTGCAAATGCTGTCGAAAACGGCGGCAAGGTCTACTTAAACGGCATCTGCCATTCTATTGAAAATGACCTCATCTACCGCGGCGGCGGCCCCATCTTCTATAAGCACTACGAAGCAGACAAGACCGAGCTGAAGCCCGGCGACGTCCTGTTCGTTTCCTCCGTTTCCGGCCGTACCCTGAATGTCGTCAATCTGGCATGGGACAGCATGGAGAAGGGCGTCAACGTCATTGCGTTCACCAGTATGGAATACGCCCGCGCCGTAGAGCCCGTTCATCCCTCCGGCAAGAAGCTGTATGAGTTTGTCCCGCTGGTCCTCGACAACTGCGCTCCCGCTGCGGAAGCCATGCTGGATGTCGAAGGCATCGAAGCAAAGTATGCAGCAGCATCCGGTATCGCATCCGACTTCATCATGTGGAGCCTGACCTCCGTCATGGTTGAGAAGATGCTCAAGGATGGCTACACTCCCGGTATCCTCAAGAGCGCAAACTTCCCCGGCGGCAACGATTACAACAAGCAGATCATCGAAAAGCACTACGACGAGTACGGCTGGTAATTCCGCTTTTCTGTTTTTCTTTGAACAATGATAAAACCTGTCGGAAGTCCGATCACAGATCTTCCGACAGGTTTTCTTTTTATCTCATTTCGTATTTCACAACAAATTTCGCCGTTGTTCCCCGTACCCGCAGAAGGAGCGTGTGCCTCCGGCGGTCGGCGGGGTTATCGGGGGTAAGCGCGGTGAAGATTTCGTAGTTTTCAGCCTCCGGCACCGTGACAACCACGGTTCTGCCGTCCGGCTGCGCAAAGGTGCAGACAAGGGAATCAGCAGCGGTCACCCGGCGGACGTCTTCATAGTGGGCAAAGCACGGCTTGTCTGAAAGGGAATCGTCCTTATGAGAGCCGGCGTTCATCGAAAACTCCCCTGTGCAGTGGAACAGCCAGTCATAGGTGTGCATGCTGTCGGCTTCCAGCAGCATTTCATCGAGAACCGTATCTCCCTCCGGGGTCAGGGTGCGCATGGCGGTGTTCAGGCCTTCGGTCATTGGAGCATCCATGACGGCACGGATGCCGTCGCCTGCCGCTTCCACATGAGAGGGCAGAACCGCACCGGGCTGTCCGCCGTCGATGAGGACGGTATTGTGGGAGTGGGCGCAGCGGTACCACGAACCTGTCATGGGATGGGCGTAGCCCGGGGTGCCGAGATCATCCGCATAAGGCGGGAGGATCAGCGAAAGATTGTCAAGATGTCTGTGGCTTGTGTTCAGCACGCCGCTTTTGAGGATGGCGAGGAACGGTTTCCGCAGCGCGGCAAAATTGGTCGCGGTATAAAGAACGGGGGAGGCGTCCTCTTCGGCAGGAGCGATGCTGTCTTCTGCAGGCAGCGCATAGAGCAGCCGGACCTCCGGCG
>JAKSPR010000418.1 GCA_024404655.1 Clostridia bacterium
CAGCATCAGCGGAACCTCATAAAGGACCGGAATGGTACGGGTTTCAAAGACGCAGTCCTGCTTGACGTTGCAGAACAGAGAAACCTTGCGGAAGATATTCTCTTCCAGCGGTTCATCGCAGCGAAGCATGATGATATCCGGGGTGATGCCCATGCCCTGCAGCTCCTTGACAGAGTGCTGGGTGGGTTTTGTCTTATGTTCATCGGAACCATGGAGGAACGGGAGAAGCGTCACATGAATAAACAGGGAGTTTTCCCGTCCGACTTCCAGAGAAACCTGACGGATCGCCTCCAGAAACGGCTGGCTTTCGATATCGCCCGTTGTACCGCCGACCTCGGTGATGACGACATCCGCGTCGGTTTTCTTGGCGACATTATAGACAAATGATTTGATTTCTCCTGTGATATGGGGGATGACCTGCACCGTCTCACCGAGGTACTCGCCTCTGCGTTCCTTATTGAGGACGTTCCAGTAGACCTTACCGGAGGTCAGGTTGGAGAAGCGGTTCAGATCTTCGTCAATAAAGCGTTCGTAGTGACCCAGGTCCAGGTCAGTTTCCGCGCCGTCCTCGGTGACATAAACCTCGCCGTGCTGATAAGGACTCATGGTGCCGGGGTCGACGTTGATATACGGGTCGAGCTTCTGGGCTGCGACTTTCAGTCCTCTCTGGCGCAGCAGACGTCCGAGAGACGCTGCCGTAATGCCCTTGCCAAGGCCGGACACAACACCGCCGGTCACAAAAATGTACTTTGTCGTTTTCATTTGTTTCTTCCTGATCCTTTCGTCAAACAGTCAAAAAAAAGAGAAAGGTGTACCCCACAGGGGGCACTTACCCCTGCGGCATACACCTTTGCATGTCTATTATCATTATAGCACAGGATTCTCCGGGTTGTCAAGGTAAAAATGAAATTTCATTTTATAAATCTTTCATTTTTGTTACGGGGCGGTTGGGCAGTATCATTTCTTCCCGATCTGGTGGGTATTGTTTTCGCGATTTTTATTTCTTTTTTGGGGACTGCAGCTTCATTTTCCTTTATGTGTGTTCTGATAATCAAGGGCCATGGTGAGGAGCTGGGCGGTCTGTGCGCGGTCAAGTCTGGCTGTCGGTGAGAGCGTACAAACCCCGGTTTCATCGGTACAGCCCGACATGATCCCGGCTGACTGGAGCGCGTACACTGCGCCGCGGCTCCAGACAGGGAGAGCATCCGCGTCAGCAAAGACGGGGAGAGCATCCGGTGTATCTATACCCAGCATCCGGTTGAGCATCACCGCAGCCTCGGCGCGGGTAATTACGGCATCGGGATCAAAACGGCAGCCTTCCTCATCTTCTGCTCCATGGACGATGCCGAGATTCAAGGCGCATGCAACATACGGCTTCATATACCCGGGAATACAATCGGCATCCGCAAAGGTCGAGCAGTCATCCCCGTTTCCCGGCATTATGCCCGATGTCTTCATGGCCATGACCAAGAATTCCCCTCTTGTCACCATGCGGTCGGGGGAAAAGAAGGTGCGGTTTCCGACCTGTTCTCCTACAAGGATACCTTCCTCTGCCATGCGGAGCGCGGAGCAGGCCGCCCAGTGTCCGTCCATATCCGCATACCGGATCTCCGTTTCCGGACGACGGACAGACATGGTAATCTTGCAGATTTCGCTTTCATTGCCGTAGCAGTCACGCACCTGACAGGTGAACACATCGGTACCCCGCTTTCCGGGAGCCGGAGTATAGGTAAAAGCTCCGGTCTCCGCATCCATTTCGACTATGCCCTTCTTCGGTCCGCGGATGACGGTATAGGTGAGGGCGTCATGCTCCGGGTCCACTGCACGGATCATCGACTGCACGCTGATATCACAGAAGGTGGACAGCGCGACATCGTCGGAGGTCGGCGCTTCGTTCTTTTCTTCCAGCAAAAAGACAGAGCAGGTGAGGGGGATATCGGTCTCGTATGCTTTTCCTTTGGCAGTAAAGGAAAAGACCGCTGTTGCTGGCTCCGTCGTCATGGGCAGCATCCGCAGCTGTCCCACCGTCGCCGCAGACAGCGTCTGTCCCTCGGCAAGTTCCAGCGCGCCGACCCGCAGAGAGCCCTCCGTGCGTGCCGGGAGTGATTCTATGGTGACGGAAGTGGGTGTATAGCCAAGCACTGATGCAAAATCCGCAAGGCTGAACGAAACTGCACCGCCCGCGATACCGCATTTGAGCATTGTCTGGTGCGCCGCAAGGTAGGCAATTCCCGGAGACAGAAGCGAATCCGCCTTTGTGATCTTCCCCTCTCCTTCTGTTTTTCCGCCCGTTTCGGCGGCTTTTGTCTCCGCCGGCGGCGCGGTTTCTGCGCCCTTGTCGCCACCAGACCTGG
>JAKSPR010000419.1 GCA_024404655.1 Clostridia bacterium
TAGACAGCGTCCCGGAACTGCGCTCCGTTTTCAAGGCTGAGCCCTGTCATCATCTGGCAGAGCGTTCGCATCCGGTCATTGGCAAGTCCCACATAGCCGTTTTCTTCATAATAGCAGACGCCGGTGGGAAGCGTATCAAGGCTTTCCTTGACGGAGATATCCGAAACGTGCGTCTTCTTCCAGACACTGTCCCGGACATAGACCACAGCAAGAGACAATGACAGAATAGCAAGATTCAGAAACCAGAAGTACAGCGGCATTTCATAGAGCCAGGTATCCAGAATCGTCGTTTTTTTCGTCAGCGCATGAAGCAGAAACAGCGCATAGATCAATGCGATCAGACACGGAATCTGTGAAAGCACCGGATGCCGCTGCTCCCATGCGCGGAGAATCAGAAAGGCGGAAAAAAGCTCGATGCAGTAGATCCAGCCATAGAACAGCGCACCGAAAACGGATTCGTACTGTGTCAGCATACTCATGGGGTACCTCCCTGACAGGCAAATGTCAATGAAAGGTAAATGGCATCGTCTTCCCGTTCGACGGAAACACCGGGGAAATCTTCAATGGCTATATTCAGAGGCTCCTTTGTTTCCAACGTGATCCGCAGCCGATACGAATCTTCTGCTGTGCGGTCCGATACGATCACGCCGTTCAGTTCCGGCAAAGATGCTTCTACGGCATGCTCAAACGTGTCATAGGCAAGCTGAACATCCAAAGAACGGAGCATGCGTTCCGCATCCATCTGGCAGTGGCAATTCACCCCGCAGCGGCGGAGATAATCAAGGGATTCGCGAACGCACATGGTAAGATTCTGGGACGGCATGACGGCGTTCCCTGCGGCGCGGAGCATCAGATAGGCGGTGCGCTTGATGTAAACCGTATAGAAGGACGTGAGCGTCATATTACGGGCAAAGACATTTTCATCCTGCTCGGCTTCCCGCACGAGCCCGGCGATCATCTGCGTCTGATGAGATACATGGCTGTTGATCTCCTCATAAATCCGGTTCTGTTCGCTGATCTGGGTGCGCTCCTCCTTCAGGCGGTTTTCCGCTTCCAGAAGATCGGCACTTTCCGCAAGGCGTCGGTTGACGTCCAGAATTTCATCCTTCAAATGGTTGATTTCCGTGATATCTTCCGTCCAGTATACCGTACCGCCGGAGATGTTCCGGCACTGCAGGACGGTGTTTTCGTCGGGCTGGAAATAGGGGCCTCCCGGGGTACCGGCAGCGGAACCGCTGTGATAGACAACGCGCCCGTTTCTGTCCGAGATCTGTGCCGCAAGATGCGCGCGGCGGAAGTAGTCCCGGGAGAGGGCATTTGACGAGAACAGGCCGATGAGGATACAGGCCTCCCACAGTCCCATAATCATAAAGGAAAAGACATCCGGCAGCTGCAGCACGACAATATTCTGATGTGATGCATATACATAATAGAGCAGATACAGTGAACCAAGCAGCGGCGGTACCGCCGGACCCCAGATATACTTCTTGACAATGGAAACGGAACACCTCTTATATACAATGATCAGCGCCGTAATCAGGAATACCGCACACCAGGTAACCGCGATAAAGTACAAAGGCCCATAGGAATAATCACTGGCAAAATTCTCAAAATCCGGCTTGAATCCAAAGGCCCACTGATGAATATCGTTTGTTAAGAACCCGATACTAAGAAGTACCAGAATCGGAATCGCAAAAAAGCGTTTGAGCGGGAGTTTATGATAGTCCGGTTTCCCGACATAAAGGGAGGCATAGAAGCAGAAAAGCGGAACAGACAGAATCGGGATATAATAGGAGTACCAGAACAGACGCTGCAGCATCGGCGTCAGATAATGTGTATACTTTACCGTCTGCAAGACATTCCAGAATATGAGCATTCCACCGATAGCGCTGAGCAGCCGTCTGACACCGGCATTGACGACGCGGAACTGGACTGCAAGCATCCAAATAATAATCATCACCGCACAGGTCATCCGTATGTATGGAAGGGAGTATTTAAACGGACCAAGGTTGTAATGACACAGGAAAACGATGAGCAGATAGAGACCGAAACACAAAATCGGCGCAAGAAAACTGTTTTTCCGGATCAAGAACGATTTTTCCCCCTTTCATTGAATGATAACATAAAAATAGTATATCATATTCTGTGATGGAATACAAGTATTTTTTTCTTGGCTTGACTTTTCTTCCAGAATCGGGTATACTATATAAAAAAGATGGAACCTTATAACAAAATGATGTGGGGTAGCTAGCGTGAAAAATTGATTTTTCACGCAGGTTTTGTGGCTTTCGCCGTCTTACGACGACGATTTTGCTTC
>JAKSPR010000042.1 GCA_024404655.1 Clostridia bacterium
CGGCACTGGAGCGCTTCGGCCTCCGCTAGACCGTGTCCGCCGGTGGAGGCAGCTGCCTCAACAGCTGCGGCAAATTCAGGTCTGTAACCGGTGCGCTTCATCGTGGGGATGGTAACGGAACCGGAACCGACGGTGTTCGCCACAGAGGAACCGGAGTACATACCCATCAGTGCACTGGAAATGACTGCGACCTTGGCAGGTCCGCCGACGCTGGAACCGGTTAAAGAGTTGGCAAGATCAACAAAGAACTTGCCGATACCGGTCTTTTCCAGAAACGAACCGAAAATGATGAACAGCACGATAAAGGACGAACAGACGGTGACAGGGGTGGAAAAGATACCGCAGTTCAGGTCATAGAACAGGCTGTAGATCAGGTTGCGCAGAAGTGTTGCGGGGTTGGAGGACAGGGAGTAGACTGCATAGATGACAAACGCACCGGCGACGCACAGGATCGGAATACCGATGGCGCGGCGGGTCAGCTCGGCAAGCAGGAGCAATGCCATGATACCGACGATGATCTCCACCGTACCGATACGCTTGGACATCATGATGATCTCATTCTGCCGGATCACGTAGTAGCAGTAGACAGCCAGTGACAGGGCAGAGAGCAGAAGATCATACCACGGCAGATAGTTATCCTTTTTCTGTGCCTTCTTGGTTGCGGGGAATTTGAGGAAGCCGACAAACAGGGTCAGACCCAGAAACAGCGGCTGTCTTGTGTAGGGGGTTGCACCGGAAACGACGAGAGTCATGATCATCAGGGTCAGCGCATAGGCGACGAAGATGATATCAATGACGAGTTTGCGCTTTCCGGTCAGTACGCGGTTGGTGCTGTCGCGGTCCAGCTCCTTCAAGAGCTCGTCCGCATTGATTTCTTGACCGGGATTATTCAAAACGGAACTCCTTTAAGATTACTTGAGCAGACCGATTTCCTTGTAGTACTTTGCAGCGCCTGCATGCAGCGGAACATTACCGACGGTGATGAAGGCGTTGTTTACATCCATGGAGGAACCGACGGCGTGAGCAGCTGCGATGTCGGACTTGCTCTCCCAGAGTGCTTTGGTGATGGAATAGACATCGTCTTCGGAGAGGTCGTTTGAAACGATGTAGGTTGCGGTGACACCGATGGTGGAAACAGGAGCGTCTTCGGGAATGCATGCGTACTGTGCATGAGTGATCTGCTGGATAGCGTAGACAGCATACTGACCGTCAATCTTGTTGTCTTCGATGAACTTTGCCATGACGTCATCGTCAAGGGAGAGCAGGAAAATATCCATAGCGGTGTTCAACTCGGTGATTGCAGTGGTGGGAGCGCCGGAGGTGAAGAAGAAGGCATCCAGCTTACCGTCCTTCATGGCGTCAGCGGAGTTGCCGACGGAGAGGTTGTTCTGTACGATATCATTGTCGATGTCGAGACCGTATGCAGCGAGGAGGTTCTTTGCGTTCTTGTAAACGCCGGAACCTGCGTCACCGACGGAGACACGCAGACCCTTCAGGTCTGCAAGGGACTTGACCTGACCTGCCAGATCACCGCGGACGACGATCTGTACGACCTCGGAGTAAACTTCGCCGAGAACGGAGAAGGACTTGACTGCGCCGGAGGGGAAGTTGTCCTTGTCAAGGTCATTGTATGCGTTGATCATGGTGTCGTTCTGAACGATGGCCATCTGATAGTCGCCGTCGTCGATACCGAGGATGTTTGCAACGGAACCGCCGGTGGAGACGACCTTGAAGGTCAGATCGGTCTTGCCGGTGAGAATGGTACCGACTGCGTTGGTGAATGCGAAATATGTGCCGGTGTTGCCGCCGGTGCCTACCTGGATAGACTTACCGGAGCCGCCGCAGCTGACAAGAGTCAGCATCGCAGCAAGGGTGAGTGCGAGAAGAACGAGAAGTGTCTTTTTCATGGGAATATCCTCCTTTGTAGAAGTGAAAAATTGGGTTATTCTTATTATACATTCTTTCTCCTGAAATTGCAAGATGAAAACGAAAATAATTCAGTTATTTTTGCATATAACACACAGGAAAATGGAAAAATGCACCGTGATGCGCAGAAATAATCAGATTCATGGCGTCTTGTCTCTTCAGATGGCAAAAAATGACGCCGGTGAAACACAGTGCCTTCATACAGGAACTTTACGGGGAGATGGGAAACTCCGGAAATGAAGCGCGCACTTATCTGTTTATGCAAAAAACAGTTTTAGCGATAATCTGTCCTATTGACAAAACCGTTTTTATCTGTTATGATTTGTTCATAGTAGAATGAAAAGAGGTTAGTAAATATGAAGAAAAATACTGTTCGTTTTTTCAGCGTGATGCTGACTGTTCTGCTCAGCGCAGGTCTGACCGCCTGCGGAAGCGAAACATCGTCTTCTGCCGATGATACGATGGATGCAGCATCTGTATCTATTATGGAAACCGTACAGTCCGCCCCCGAAACCGAAGCACCCGCACCCAAAGGACCGGTTCTGGTTTTTGAAGACAATTTTGACGGCGATGATATCAATGATGATCTCTGGGAGCGATGCCCCGAATGGGACAGACAGGGAGCGCTTGACCGCTGGTCCGATGAGCAGTCCTTTACCGACGGAGAAGGTCATCTGGTGCTCCGTGCAGTATGGGATGAGGAAGAGGGCAGAGTTTATTCCGGTGCTGTCCGCACGCATAACTGTTTTGAATGGGATTACGGTTATTATGAAGCCTCCATCCGGTTCCCGGTGGCAAAAGGAATCTGGGGCGCATTCTGGATGATGGTCGGCAATGTGGCAGGGGAGGACAATTCCTCGGTGGACGGTGTGGAGATTGATATTGTGGAGTCTATTCATAATGAGAACAATGTCTGTAATTCTGCTCTCCACTGGGATGGATATGGAAGTTCGCATCAGTCAACCTCTCATACTTATGAAAATTACGGTATTTACGATGGGGAATATCACCGGTTTGGTCTCTGGCGCACGGAAGAAAAATACATATTTTATATTGATGACCGCAAGGTCTGGGAGACAACTGCCGGGGGTATCTGTCCGGAGGACGGCTATATGAAGCTCACTGTGGAAGCAGCCGACTGGGCAGGCGCGGGAAGTGATGAATCTATCGGAGCGCTCCCCGCCGATATGTTGGTCGATTATGTCCGTGTGTGGACAACAAAGCCGGAATGACGGAAATCACGGCGGTAAAACTCATAAATATTCAGAAATGTCTTGCAATTCCCGGAAATATGGTGTATAATTATAACGATAACCATTATTCTGAGAGGTAATTTCAACATGAACATGACATTCTACCGCAAGCTCCCTGTTCCCCAGGACATCAAGGAGCAGTACCCCGTTACCGAGGCTATGGCTGCTGTCAAGGCAGAACGCGATGAAGCCATCCGCCGTGTATTCTGTGGGGAAGACGACCGTTTTATTCTCGTCATCGGCCCCTGCTCTGCAGACCGTTCCGATGCCGTCCTTGACTATATCGGCAGACTGCGCAAGGTTGCAGATCAGGTTGCTGACAAGCTCATCATTATTCCCAGAATCTATACAAACAAACCCCGTACCACCGGCGACGGCTACAAGGGCATGCTGCATCAGCCTGACCCCAATGAGCATCCCGATATGCTGAAGGGTCTTGTTGCCATCCGTGAACTGCACATGGCAGCCCTCCGCGACTACGATTTCTCCTGCGCAGACGAAATGCTGTATCCCGATAACGCACGTTATCTTTCTGACCTGCTTTCCTATGTTGCTGTCGGCGCACGCAGTGTCGAGAACCAGCAGCACCGTCTGACGGCCAGCGGTCTTGATGTGCCTGTAGGTCTTAAAAATCCGACCGGCGGTGATCTCTCCGTCATGATGAATGCGATCACCGCATCCCAGCACTCCCATACCTTCATTTATCGCGGCTGGGAAGTTCAGTCCGCAGGCAATCCTCTAGCGCATGCGATCCTCCGCGGTTTCCAGACCACCGACGGTCACACTGTTTCCAACTACCACTATGAAGATTTTCTGCACCTGAGCGAGCTCTACGCAAAGACGAATCTTGCCAATCCTGCCGTTGTGGTGGATACCAATCACGCAAACTCCGGTAAGAAGTATCTTGAACAGATCCGTATCGCCCATGAGATCATGCACAGCCGCAAGGAAAACAACGATATCCGCCGCCTTGTCAAGGGCCTGATGATCGAAAGCTATCTTGTTGACGGTGCACAGAAGGTTGACGGCGGCTGCTACGGCCAGTCCATCACCGACCCGTGCCTCGGCTGGGATAAGACCGAAAAGCTGATTCTCGAAATCGCAGACAGAGCATAACATGATAATCCCGGATGCCTCCGATACACAGGAAACTGTCGGAGGCATTCTTTGTATCCCGGAAAGGAGATATTCCATGTATTTTGATGATATGAAAACCGGCATGAGCCGGACGCTGGAGCCTGCGGTCATCGACTATGATGAAATGGTGGCCTTTGCAAAGCGCTACGACAATATTCCGCTGCATACCGATGAAGACTATGCAAAGAAAACGCATTTCGGAAAACTGATTGCGCCTGGCGTGATGTCCTTTATGACGGTGTGGGCAAAATATCTGGAAGCGGACTTTTTCGGGGAAGAACTCATCGCCGGGGTTTCCACCAAAATTGAGTGGTTCAGACCTGTCTTTGCAAATGACTGTCTGACAGGAACGGTAACCGTGACTGACCTTGTTCCGCGCAATGAGAAAAACGGACTTGTGACCCTGACCATTGAAATTGTCAACCAGAACGGGGAACATGTGATGCGGAATGTGACAGAAGCTGTGGTCAAGCGCAGACAGGCCTGAAACGCGGGCAGAAATATATACTTTCCTGCCGCAGCGGAGCAACTGCATATTGATTTTTTGCGTCAGATATGATATGATATATACAGAATCGGTTTCCTTTTCCCATAAAAGGAGCCGCATAACAAGAAAGAGGTAACAGAAATGAACGTAACGCCCATTTCCCTTTGGACGATGCACAGAAATGGTTTCCCGGAACGCACCGGCACTGTCCCGTGTTCCATGTATTCCATTCTGATCGACAACGCCCTGATCCCGGATCCCTTCGACCAGGACAATGAGTATGCCGCAACCGAGCTTTCCCGCGAGGACTGTGATTTCACGTCCTCCTTTATTGCAGATGAAGAGATGCTTGCAAAAGAGCATCTGACCATCCGCTCCAACGGTATTGACACCCTCGCAACCATTTTCATTAACGAAACACCCGTCGGTTATGCAGAGAACATGCACCGCGTATGGGAATTCGACATCAAGGGTGTCACCGTTCCCGGTGAAAACAAGGTCCGCATCCATTTTGATTCTCCCATGGAGTATATGGAACGCAAGCAGGCAGAACACTTCGTCTATGGCGACACCAACTCCGGTGTCGGTATTGCGCATCTGAGAAAGTCACTCTGCATGTCCGGTTGGGACTGGGGCCCCAAGCTGCCTGATATGGGTCTTTACCGTCCCGTGGAGATCGTCTCCTGGAACGGTGCCCGTGTGGAGGACGTCATGCTGCATCAGGAGCACAAGGACGGCACCGTCACCCTGACTGCCACTCTGACTGTTTCCGAGGGCGCAATGACGAAGGCTGTCATCTCCCTGACCGCACCCGACGGCACGGTTCTTGAAGCACCGTTTGTCGACGGCAAGGCATCCATTTTTGTCGCAAAGCCTGAACTCTGGTGGCCCAATGGCCTCGGTGAACATCCCCTGTATGGCGTCAAGGTCTGCGTTTTTGACGGCGAAGCCCTGAATGACACCTGGGAAAAGCGCATCGGTCTGCGCACTATGGAAGTCAGCCGCGCAAAGGATGATCCCTCCGATCCCAATTCCGGTGAGGAATTCTGTTTCGTCTGCAACGGCGTGAAGTTCTTTGCCATGGGTGCAGACTATATCCCCGAGGACAGCATGCTCTCCCGTCTTTCAAGAGAACGTTCCGAGATCCTGCTCCGCGGCTGTATCGAAGCAAATTACAACTGCGTCCGTATCTGGGGCGGCGGTTTCTACCCCCACGATTTCTTCTATGATATCTGCGATGAACTGGGTCTTGTGGTATGGCAGGACTTCATGTTCGCATGCATCTATGTCTGGATGCACGAGCATTTCGAAAAGAATGTTTCTGCAGAAGCCATTGACAACATCCGTCGTCTGCGCGATCACGCCAGCCTTGGTCTTTTCTGCGGCAACAACGAAATGGAACAGGCTATCCTCGACGGTTGGGATCACACGCCCGGTACCGATGAAGAACTGCAGAAGAAGGACTATCTCGAACTTTATGAGCATGTCCTCCCGAAGATCTGCGCAGAACACTGCCCCGATGTCTTCTATTGGCCTGCATCTCCGTCCTCCGGCGGTGGATTTGACAACCCCAACGACCCCAACCGCGGCGACGTTCACTACTGGGGCGCATGGCACGGCAGCATTCCTTTTGAATCCTACCGTCAGTACAAGTTCCGTTTCCTCTCCGAGTTCGGTTTTGAATCCTTCCCGAATGTGAAGACCATCAAGACCTTCGCACGTCCCGGGGATATGAATCCCTTCTCCTATATCATGGAGAGCCACCAGAAGTGCAAGGGCGGCAATACCAAGATCCTGACCTATCTTGCTGACAAGTATCTCTATCCGACCCGCTTTGATATGCTGGTTTACACCTCTCAGCTGCTGCAGGCAGATGCGATCCGTTACGGTGTCGAACACTTCCGCCGCTTCCGCGGTCACTGTATGGGTGCGGTTTACTGGCAGCTCAATGACTGCTGGCCGGTCGCTTCCTGGGCGTCTGTTGACTACTATAACCGTTGGAAGGCTCTGCAGTACGCTTCCAAGCGTTTCTTCGCACCGACCCTGCTTTCCGCTCATGAAGACGGTACGACTGTCACCATGAACGTATCAAACGAGCAGCTCAAGCCGTTTAACGGTACGCTCACTCTGACTGTCTGCAAGGCAGATTATTCGGTGCTTGATGAAAAGACCTACCCCGTTTCCGTCGACGCTATGTCTGCGCTCGATATCACCACCGAGCATTATGCTGACCTTGTCAAGGGTATGGAACGTGAGACTTATCTTGCATTCACTCTGACCGATGAGAACGGAAACCGTGTCTCCGGCGGTTCTCTTATGTTTGCAAAGCCGAAGTACTTCCGCTTCTG
Organism: Clostridia bacterium; assembly: GCA_024404655.1. Lineage (GTDB taxonomy): Bacteria > Bacillota > Clostridia > Oscillospirales > CAG-272 > RGIG3925. The sequence goes on from JAKSPR010000042.1 coordinate 7,152, forward strand.
TGATCCCAAGGTCGCTGTTAAGATCGAAGGCGCTGAGGGCGAGTTCACCCTCCGTGTTTCCGCTGCGGCTTATGCACGCGCAGTAGAAATCGACTTTGATGAGGCTGATCTGCATCTGGAGGATAACTTCTTTGATATCACCGCACCCGGTGAGATCGTCATCCGTGCTCACGGTACGGACAAGAAGATCACGGCAGAAGAACTGGCTGCACAGATGACCGTCAAGACAGTATATTCCCTCTCCGAACAGTAATTATCCGAGTATCATATTCCGGCTGCCGCAGACAACTGCGGCAGCCGTTTTGTTTGTCCCGGTACTTGACAACTGACCTATGAAAAGGGTATAATATAATCAGATAAAAATGCTTGAGACGGGAGGAAGTTTCAGGATGAAAGTGCTGTTTCTGGGCTCTACGCCCTGTATCCATGATCCCGGTGATGATGCACCGGCATTTCTTCTGAATCACGAGGTCCTTATCGATTGCGGATGGAATGCACTGGATTCCATGATCCAGCTGGGAGAGGACCCGGGACGGCTGAAATATCTCATTTTCACCCATCTGCATCATGATCACTATATGGGGCTTCCTGCACTGCTTTTCTATATTGTGCAGACGGGAATCTTCCCGCTGTCGAAGCTTGTGATTGCGGGACCCGAAAAAGATCTGGAGCGGGTCGTTGGGTATGCCATGACCTTTCTGCAGATCGACACATTCTATCCCGGTACCAAGGGACCGACGCTCCTGCCGCTGAAACCCGGTGATCGGTTTGAAACGGAGACTTTGTACTGCGAGGTCGGCGAGAGCCGTCATCCGGTACCGGCGCACGCATACCGCCTGACCGATAAACGGGACGGAGCGATTCTGGGCGTTGCAGGAGATACCGTTGTGCATGCAGACAGTGAACCGTTCTTTTCTGGAAACGGTACCTCACCCTGTGATGCACTCATCCACGACAGTGCCTGCGGCTATACCTGTTCCACCCCCATTGCAGAACGACATTACGGGCATTCCACCCTCCCTGAGGCAGCTGTGCTGGCAGAAAACTGCAGAATCCCGGTCCTTTACCCCATGCACATGACGATTCAGAGAGCCAGAGAAGCTGCCGTCCGGTATCATAACGAACATCCGGAAAGTCCGGTTACTGTCACCCCTGTCAGACGCTGAGACCGCGTAAGGATTCAGCATTACAAAAAAATTGAGGAAATTAAATGATGAATAATACACAGAAGACTCTGCCGGAATTTGTCAGAGCTGCCGCAGAGGATGCCATTGCCAAAGTCAATGACTTTACAGACGGGAAACCGCTTTTCACCCTTGCTATGATCACCGATGTTCATACCGGCGGTAATGACCGGTATCATCAGCTCGCATATCTTGACGGTGTATATGAAAGATACCCCTTTGATCTCATGGTCAATCTCGGGGATATCGGACTTGATTTTTCCGGTGACAGAACCTTGGAAACGGATGAAGTGAGAAAAGACATTCTCGCTCATACCCGTGAGGGCATGAATCCGGTTCATCCGTGGCTGTACGCCAAGGGCAACCATGACCGCGTCCTTCCACGCGCAGAACTGACGGCGGTTCTCAATAAAAACAGCAGCCCCGCGCTGAACGGCGTTGTCTTCGGAACACCGCTGTGCGATTACGGCTATGTGGATTTTCCCGCCAAAAAGTTCCGCTTTATCGTCCTTGATACCTCCGATAACGACGAGGGAATACACTTTACGTTTTCAAAGGAGCAGCTTGCATGGCTGATCGGTGTGCTCACGGAGATCCCCGCCGGTTATCGGGTCATCCTCGGCAGTCATGTATGCCTTGATAAGGCCATCGGCAAATGGCGCAGCTATCCGGATGACGGAGAGGGTACCTGCTTTTCTGCGGTGCGCAGCATGCTCCATGATTTTGCCAACCATCTGTCCGGAGAGGACCGCGAAACCGGACTTTCCTGGGATTTCCGCGATTCCGGAGCGAAGCTGCTCTGCGCTCTTGCCGGAGACTCCCATTTCAATGCTGATATCAACCGGGACGGCGTGAGGGTCATCATCCGTCAGGGCTACGGCGGCGTATCGGATTCCGAAATGCCGGAGTGGGCGACAAAGGATCCTTTTGACTATCACACCTGTGTAAATTTTGACATTCTTGCCGTCCGTGAGGACGGAGCTGCGAAACTGTTCCGTGTCGGCGCTGGAGCCGGAGAACGGGACCTGACCGTATAATTCCCGGATTCAGGAAAGGAACTACACTATGTCCTACATCCAGACACTTGAGAATTATTGCAGACTGCTTTTGATTATCAATCCTGCATCAGGTATGCTGCAGGCAAAATCCAATATGTTCGACATTGTTTCCATCTTTGCAAAAGGCGGCTGTATCCCGACGACGCTTCTGACGGAGAAGTCCGGAGACGCGGCGGAGTTTGTCAGAAAACATGCCGGAGTTCATGATATTATTGTCTGCTGCGGCGGTGACGGTACTTTGAATGAAACGATCACCGGCATGCTGCAGGCGGGACAGCATCGGCCTGTCGGCTTTATTCCCTGCGGAACTACCAACGATATGGCGAGAACCCTCGGCGTTCCCACGGGCAATGTCAAGAAAGCGGCAAAGGCAATCCTTTCGGGCGATGCCGTTCCGCAGGATATCGGCAGCTTCTGCGGCAAACGGTATTTCAATTACGTCGCATCCTTCGGTGCTTTTACAAAGGTTTCCTACGCCACGCCCCGCTGGAAAAAGCACCTGTTCGGGCACATGGCGTATGTGATGGACGGACTTCTTGCCATCAACGATATCCGTCCCTGGAAGGTCCGTGTCTCCTGTGCGGAACTGGAGGAGGAAGGCGAATATGCCTTCGGCTCTGTAACAAATGCAACCTCCATTGCAGGGCTGTTCAAGCTCGACCCGAAGCAGGTTTCCCTGAATGACGGAAAATTCGAGGTCATGCTGGTACGTCATCCAAAGACCCCGGCGGATATGCAGGAGATCATTGATACACTGCTCCATCAGGATTATGATCGCGCCGCAGAAGAGCACAAACATCCCATGGTGCGCTTTTTCAAGACCGATCATATCACATTCACCCCAGCGGAAGAAATGCCCTGGACCCTCGACGGCGAATTCGGCGGCACGCCGGAGGTTGTGGAAATCCGGAATCTGCATGGCGCGGTGGACCTGCTGCGCAAAGCATAAATTCCGACCCGAAGACTTTACAAGGAGCAGCTGATAATGAATCCGATTTCTCTGGCAATCCCTTTTCTTGAGCATCTTTTTTCCTCTGATGTGTCCCGGGGAGAAACTCCGCCGGAAGCCACGCGCGATATGGCCTTTTCAAGGAAGCTGCAGGCAGCACGTCTGCAGAAGCACAGCCTTTCCATGAAGCAGTCCCTTGTGAGGAACGGACACTTCCCGGATGGCAGAACGCTCGGCGGCTGGACGGATCAGTGGTACCGGAATCAGTTATGCTATTTTACCGGAGAAAAGGAGCAGTCGGTCTATAAAAACGGCCGGCGTATCTATCGGTTCCGCGACCGATATATATTCTATGTCACCGTCACAGATACGATTGCCTCAATAGAGGACTTGCGGGACGAGGACTACATCTGCCCCAACTGCGGTAACGTGAGCAGTGTCGGCGCACTGCTTGACGGCTGCAAATACTGTGGGACCCATTTTGAAATGGCAGAGCTGTTCCCGAAAGTCACAAGCTATTATCCCGTGTCCAACCCCGGCGGAACGGAGCAGGAAATCAAAAAAGAAATTATCCATAATATGCTGATGGTGGGCGCAGCCGCAGTCCCCGTCATGCTGCTGATCAGTCTGCTCGGGGCTGATTTTCATGCGCTGCCGTCTCTCATTGGTTCTCTGATTGGAGGACTGTTCGGCGGTGTACTGTTCAGCGTTGTTGTCGGTTATCTCTGGTGGGCAGCACGGAAGATCGGCGGCATGTTCTATGAAGCATGCTCCAGCGTCCCGATGCTGTCCAGTCTGAATTCCCGTAAAGAGTTTGCCGCCGCGATGTCCCGCTACATGCCGGATTTTTCCTACGACTATTTTACCGGCCGCGTCATTTCCATGCTGGAATGTGTGATCTACTCCGATCAGGATGAACGCCTGCCGTTCTATGAAGATAAAGACAGACACACCTATGAGGATGTGATTGACAGTACCTTCCGCGGTGCGCTGAAACTGGAAGGTTATCAGATCAAAGATGATGTGTGTACGGTCCATGTCAAGGCATTTATGGAAAATCTGGCCTGCCGAGGCGGACGGATCGTCCGGCGCAGAGTTCCCATCCGGCTGACCGTTTGCCGGAATCTTGGTTTTATGCAGAATACCACCTTTTCCATGCGTGCCATCCGCTGCCGCGGATGCGGTTCCAGTTTCGATGCCTATCAGAACAAGACCTGTCCCTATTGCGAGCGGCCATATCGCTTTTCTGATTATGACTGGATGATAACCGGAATCCAGTGATTCCGTTTACAAAAAAGCCATCAATAACAAACTCCCCGACATCCCGCACTGATTGCAGGACGCCGGGGAATTCTGTTTTCGGTTTCGTCAGAATTCAGAGGGGAAATTTTGCCTGATTGATCCGTTCAGCGGAAAAATCAGTGCTTCTTGGAAACAACAACTGCAGCTGCGCAAGCGAGAACAGCGACAGCGGCAACAATGCCGGCGTCAGCGGTTGCAGGAGCAACAGGAGCGGGAGCGATGTCCTCTGCGGGAGCTTCCTCAACGGGAGTTTCCTCAGCAGGAGTCTCTGCAGCGGGTTCTTCAACTTCGAGAGAGGGAGCAGTGTAGGTGGAGAGGTTCAGCTTCAGTGCATAGTCAGCGGGAGCGAAGGAACCAGCAGTCTCTTCGGTCTCAGTCTTGTATGCGTTGGTAGTAGCGCCGCCGTCATCACGGTCGAGGACGCAGATGATTGCATTGATGAACTCGCCGTCAGCGTGAGTCCATGCGTAACCGTCATCGCCAAGGATTTCGATGGCTTCCTTCCAGGGAAGCATCATCTCGAACTGCCAGCCGCCGTCAACAATGCGGCCTGCACCCTTGTATTCACATTCCTGTGCGGCGCCGCCGTAGGGATGATAAACGGCACCAAGAGTACCGTCGGAGAGAAGACCGATGGAGTAGAACATACCGCCGCCCTGTCCGTCGTCACCGAGCAGACCGTGGGGGTCAAGTGCGATCTGGAATGCGTCCATACCGTAGACACCTGCGATGTCATCGGGCTGGCAGACTTCGGTATCGCTGATTTCTGCAGCGATGTAAAGACCTTCATCGTCCCAGGAGTAGTAGAAGTTTACGGCGTTGTTGATTTCGCCGGCCCACGGGACACAGTTTTCTTCGGACATGATGATTGCATTTGCATAGTCCCATTCACCGTTGTTGATGACACCGTCAAGAACAGGAGAATTCTTGTAAACGGTGACATCGATTCTCTGACCTGCAGGAAGAGCAGAAACAGAGACAGCGAGGGAAGCGATCATCAGAACAGCAAGAGCAAGAACAAAAATCTTTTTCATGATGATTTTCCTCATATTTGATTGAATTCTTATATTTCAGTTCTCCGGAAGACGCCATCCCTCTGAAATTATGGCGGTCTTGCGGATATAACTGATGTCACTATTATAGATTCCTCACATTGTTTTGTCAAGGGGGTGAAGAAAAAAAGCACGATGAATTATGATGAAAAAAGGATAATTAAACAAAAAACAATCGTGGATTTGGACAAGATGACAATTCACGCGGCACATGAACCTAATGCACAAAAATCCCTATCCTGTGACCGGGAGACCGGAAAGCTGTCATGAAAAA
>JAKSPR010000420.1 GCA_024404655.1 Clostridia bacterium
CGCTGGATGAACGTTGCATCCGATGACCGCAAGCTGTACCTGAAAAACGCCTACCGCGTCCTCCTCACCCGCGCTCGACAAGGAATGGCGATCTTTATCCCAGAAGGGAGCGATACAGATGGAACACGGAAACGGGAATGTATTCAACTTCTTAACGGAGAATCACTGGATGAAATGCTTGCAAATTGTGATGACATCAATCAGGAGCGTTTTAACGCAGGTCTCCGTAATGTAAGCAGCAACAAAAATGCAACACTTCTTCTGTTTTGGGTAGAGCTTTATCGCCGTTCTTTTGAGAAGGTTGATCAGAAAGAATTGAAGTACGCATATACACTTGAACACATAATGCCTCAGAAATGGAGTGAATATTGGGGCATTGGCATTTTACCGGTAAAGGATAACAACGGAAATATCGTTGATGAAGAAGAAAATGCTACACTGCTCCGTTCGGCCGCCGTATATGAGATTGGCAATATGACTCTGCTGAATTCAAAACTGAATACATCCCTCAGAAACTACACATTTGATAGGAAGAAAGCCGGCGAAGGAAAGAAGCGCGGCATGAAGGACTTAGCCGATTGCATGATCACCAGAGAGATTCTTGATACGCAGATTTGGGATGAAGCCGCGATCCACGCAAGGACGGAACAACTTTCAGCGGCCATTAAAAAGGTTTGGAACATATCGTTTGACACAAAAATAGTGACAGTCTGAGATCATGAAATGAGAACTATTCTGCTGATAGATGTATTTGAAAAGAAATAGGCCAGAGGTGCGATATGAAAAATCCATACAGCAACCCTGAAATATATGCGAAAGCAAGTGTCATCCTGAGACAGCTATACGGAGAAAAGGCAGCTTTCCGTGATGGACAATATGAGGCTATTGAGGCTACCATGACGAAAAGACGTACCCTCGTGGTGCAGCGAACCGGCTGGGGCAAAAGTCTGGTTTACTTCCTGTGCACAAAACTGATGCGCTCCGAGCATCGCGGAGTCACGCTGGTCGTAAGCCCTTTGCTGGTTCTCATGGAAAATCAGATGGAAGCAGCGGAGAAGATGGGGCTTCGGTGCGATGTCTTGAACAGCACTGTTAAGGATCGCAGAAAAGACATTTTGACGGCCATAGAGCAGGATGAATTGGACCTCGTTCTCGTAACACCGGAAACACTTTTCAGTGAAAATGTTCAAAGCCATATCCGAAATTTTCGTATCGGTCTTTTTGTGATCGACGAGGCACATTGCATTTCCGACTGGGGGCATGATTTCCGTCTGGAATACGGAAACCTGCGGAAGATCGTGGCGCAGCTCCCGGAGAACGTGCCGATCCTTGCCACCACAGCGACCGCAAACAACCGCGTTGTGGCCGATCTGTGTGAGCAGCTCGGAAACGATGTTTTCATTTCCAAAGGTCCGCTCACCCGGGATTCCCTGTATATACAGGTACTCAACAAGCCGGACAAAATCGAACGCTATGCATGGATGCTTGAAAACATCCCGAAGCTCCCCGGTAGCGGGATCATCTATTGCCTGACACAGCGCGACTGCGATTACCTTGCGGAATTTCTGAATAAAAACCGCATTTCGGCGGCTGCATACTATTCCCGGGCTGGGGAAGACGGTGCTGCCATGAACTGTGCCATTGAAGAGAAGTTCAGAAAGAACAAGCTGAAGGTGATCGTTGCGACGATCAAGCTCGGCATGGGGTATGACAAAGGTGATATCTCTTTTGTTATCCACTATCAGATGCCTTCAAACATTGTGTCCTACTATCAGCAGATCGGCCGTGCCGGAAGAAACATTGATAAGGCATATATCTTCCTCATGTACGGTAAAGAAGACGAGGATATTCTGAATTATTTCATAGATACTGCTTTTCCGAATGAAAAAGAGACCGACAGCATTATGGAATATATCGGGGATCACGATGGTGTGAAGGCAAATCAGATCATGGCCGCCATGAATATTCGGAAAGGGCGGATCGACAAGGCACTGTCCTTTCTCGAAAACGATGGTTTTATCCGCCGGGACAGGGGAACATGCTATATCACACCGAAAGTATACCGTTATGATTGGGAGCACTACGATGCCGTTACCGCTATACGCCGTCGGGAGATGGAGCAGATGAAGGCCTTGGCGCGGACGGAAGGCTGCTACAGCAGATACATTGTCTCCTGCCTTGACGACGAGGATGCGCATGACTGCGGTCATTGTGCCAACTGCCTCGGCCGGGAGATACTACCGTCCGCCGTTTCGCAGGAATATATACATATGGCTGAGGAGT
>JAKSPR010000421.1 GCA_024404655.1 Clostridia bacterium
AGGCGAGGTTCACCTCCAGATAGTCGGACAATGCCTGCGGAGAAGAGAAATCCTCTATCTTCCTCAGATCGAAGAAACTTCTGTGCAGCATCATTACCATATCTTTTGAAAGGGACTTGTAGACGAAATGATCCAGATTCACGACACGGTTGGAGATCAACGTCTCGCACTGGCGTATCACGGCCACCTGTCCATTGCTGTAGGCACTCACTGCGGTCCCGTATATTTCCGCAACGGTTTCGAGATGCGCCCGGCAGCGGTCACACTGAACCGGAACACTGGAAACGATATGCAGTATTATCCCGTGGATGTCTGTGCCCATGGCGCCAAAATCCTCGATCAAGACGGTGTGCAGCTGGAAACCTCTGCTGTCATCCGCGGCAGAAGAGGAGATGTTGCCTATACCGGAACCTGCGGGTTTGCGTTCAGCGGCATCGGTATGACGGACGGCCTGTGCTATGTCCATTACCGCATCGCGGAGACGGAGATTCCCGCAAAGGATGGCCTGACCCTCTCCTTCATGATGCGTCCCATGAGTGAAACCGGACGCTCTGTCACCGTCGATCTCCTCTATGACGACGGAACATGGCTCGGTGAAAAGCTCCCCGCACTGCGGCTGAAAAAGGGCAAGGTCGGCGCATGGGAGAAATTCACCTATCCGTTGCCCGAAACACCCGGCAGAACCATCAAGGCCGTTGCTGTCGTCTACCACGCCATGGGCGAGGCAACATTTGCGGCTTATCTTGACGATATCTGCATCGCAGAGAACTGAGGACGGCAGGAATGAATCATTTTGATCATTATGTCTGGATCACACCGACCAGAGATACGGCGTCTCCGATCATCACCCGGAATTTTGCGTACGACGGCGGAAGCGCTGTGATTGATGTAACCGGACTTGGATATTATGAGCTCCGTATAAATGGGGTCAAAGTTGGTGACACCAGACTTGTTCCCCTCGTCACAGACTATTTCCGCCGCGATTTTTCTCAGATCACCTATCCGTGTCATGATATTTTTACGCATCGCATTTTCTATCATACCTATGATATCACGGATTTCCTCCATAGCGGTGAGAACCGCATTGAAATACAGTTGGGCGGCGGCTATTTCGTACAGAACGAACGGATTGCAGAAGGCAGAATGGGTTATGCTGACCGTCCTGTCTGCCATTACCGCATCACATTCACAAAAGACGAGGGCAGTCAGTCTGTGATCGGCTCCGACGGTTCGGAACTCTGGTATCCGAGTGAGATCATATATTCAAACCTTTTTATTGGTGAGACGATTGATCCAAGCGCGGAAAAAACCGGAAAAGCTGAAAAAGTCGGGATATTTGAAATGCCGGAAACCGAGCTGACAAAAGAAATCGGTACGCCGGATCGCCTGATCCGGACAATTACTCCGGAGTTCTGCGGCATTGCAGGCGCCAGACTGATCTATGACGCAAAAGAGAATATCAGCGGTGTGGTACGCATAAAGTCTGCTTTACCTAACGGTATCAAGATTCGTCTGACCTTTGCGGAAAACAGAGCCGGGGATGGCACACTGGATTATGAAACAACGGGCTCCCATTATATAGGTGTTTCCGGAAGGCACCAGATCATGACCGATGTTTTCGTCTCCGATGGAAGTGAAAAATTCTTTGAACCGAAATTCGTCTGGCACGGATTCCGCTATTTTGATATCGCTTTTGAAGGGACTGAAATGACCGCGGAAGAGCTTCTTCCGATGATCGTTCCGGAAGTCCTGGTCATTCATGCGGATAACGGAGTAACATCAGCCTTTGATTCTGACAGTGAAGGACTGAATTTCTTATACAGTGCATATATCCGTACACAACTTGACAATATGCACGGCGGATTCCCGATGGACTGCCCGCACAGAGAACGCCTTGGGTATACGGGTGACGGCCAGTGCTGCGCACAGGCCGGGATGCAGCTGCTCGACAGCAGGGAATTCTACCGGAAATGGATCAGGGATATCTTCGACTGTCAGAATACGGAAAACGGACATATCCAGCATACCGCACCGTTCCAGGGCGGCGGGGGCGGCCCCGGAGGATGGGGAAGCGCTGTGATCACAGTACCATATTCATACTGGAAACAGTACGGAGATACGGATCTTCTGCGTGAATACTATCCTGCGATGGTAAAATGGTTTTCCTATCTCCGCGACCACATGGAAAACGGTCTGGTTGTCCGAGAGGAAGATGGCGGCTGGTGCCTTGGTGATTGGTGTATGCTGGACAGCGGTATGCTGCCGGAATCTTATGTC
>JAKSPR010000422.1 GCA_024404655.1 Clostridia bacterium
CGATATGCCCGAAGATATGACGATTCCGGTCTTCTTCTATAACCGTTCCTACCCCTCCACGGAGCTTACTGACGTCAACATCATCGACATCGCGCCTACCATCGTTTCCATGCAGGAAACCGCACCCGATGAGGACTGGGAAGGCAAAATTCTCCCCCTGTAATCCAACCCAAATGACCCGAAAGGAGATCACACGATGAAACCAGTCAGCAAAAGATCCTCGCTGCGTCCGCTCTCTGCTCTGCTTCTCTGCGCACTCCTTGCATCCACGGCTGCCTCCTGCGGCGCAGAAACACCCGCACAGAGCGTAAACACCGCCGCCCCCGGCGGAAATGATACTGCTCCCGCCGTTACGGAAACCGAAACGGAAGCAGAGCTCATCACCCTGCCCAAAGATCTTGATTATGGCGGAGCCAATGTCACCGTTTTGGGTTGGGACACCTATGAAGATGTGGAATTTTTCACGGAAACGGAAAACGGCGAAGTCGTCAATGATGCGGTATTCCAGCGGAATCTGGCCGTCAAAGAGCGGCTGAACGTGGACATTACCTTCCTCGAAGACGGCGGACGTTCCGGAGATTCCGCGTGGATCAATCTGATCCGCAACGCCAATAAGGCAGGAGACGCGGCTTACGATATTGCCGCAGGCCACAGCCAGAATATCGGTTCCCTGATGCACAATGGGGAGCTTCTGAATCTGCTGGCTTATGACTATCTGAATATTAGTCAGCCATGGTGGCGTGAAGAACTCACCAAACGTGCACTGATCATGGATAATCTGTTCTTTGCCACCGGCGATATCTCCCCCTCTGCCGTTGCAAGAACCCAGGGTATCTTTTTCAACAGCGATATCTTAAGTCAGTTCGACCTTGAAGATCCCTATCAGCTGGTGGTCGACGGCAAATGGACCTTTGAAAAGCTGAAAACCATGGCCTCCGGTATTTATGCCGACTTAAATGCCGACGGCAAGCACGATGAAGCCGGAGACCGCTTCGGCTTTGCCATCGACAGCGTTCAGCTGCAGGCCATCGCCCTCTCAAACAACATCATCTCGGTGGAATCCGACAGCGAAGGACTTCTGAGGATCCCGGCGGACTATATGAGCGACAGAACCGTCAGCATTCTCGATGCGTGGATCTCCCTCATCAAGGATTCCGAGGATTCTGTCATCATCAAGACTATAGATGATGCGAACGTGTTCCGTTCCGGACGCGCGCTGTTCTATGCGTTCCCGCTGGGTCTGATCAGTTCCGAGCTGCGTGACTGTACCTTCAATATCGGCTTTGTGCCCTATCCGAAGTTTGATGAGCAGCAGGACGGCTATACCACATGTACTTCTAACGCATATTCCCTCTGGTGCATTCCGCTGGCGGCCTCTGATCCCATGCGCAGTGCAGCGGTCATGGAAGCCCTCGGTTATGAAGGCTACAAGCGCATCACGCCTGCCATGTTTGAAGTGGCCTACAAGGTCAAGTACAACAACACCGGCTCCGAGCTCCAGTCCCAGGTCTTCGATATTCTCCGTGCAGGTCTGACCTTCGATATCGGACGCATCATGAGCTCCAGCATCACCAATTCCATCTTTACCCTGTTCCCCAACGCCATCAGCTCCGGCAAGAACAATCTTGCATCGAAGTATGCGTCTGTGGAAAAGACCACCATCAAGGCACTGGATAAGTGGATGGATGAGCTGGCAAACAGAGAGTAATATCTGATTCAAAGCGAAACATGAGCCTGCCCGGGTTCATGTTTCGCTTTTTGTCGGAAATCCTTGCATAATACCAAAGTCCATGATATAATGTACATATTCAGAAAAAGCAAGTGAGGGAATGATACTATGGCTTTATATGAAAACCACAGATTCCGCGGATGCTGGATCACGGCAGATGAAGATATTGAAAAACGCGCCGCAGTTTATTTCCGGAAACGTTTTCACATGGATGACTGCCCGGGGCATGCGGTGGTGCTGCTCTCGGGACTCGGCATCGTCACGGTTTTGGTAAACGGAAAAGAACCGGATGATACCGTTCTGAATCCCGGACAGACCCAGTACAGCCGGACGGTGTATTACCGCGCTTTTTCCATCGGAGAACTGCTTGTGCCGGGTGAGAATGAGATCCTTATCACCCTCGGCCATGGGTTTTATAACGAAGCAAATGGTGTCTGGAACTGGCAGAATGCTTCCTGGCGGAACAGTCCCCGGATGATCTGTGATCTTGTGACGGAGGATGAAACCCTTCTCTGCTCCGATCTTTC
>JAKSPR010000423.1 GCA_024404655.1 Clostridia bacterium
TACTGACGTTCTCGCACTTTTCATCAGGTAATGTGATCGGGATCGTTGCAATGGCGGTACCGGAGGTCAGTATGCAGTATTCTTCCTGATTTGAATCATATTTCGGATACGGGATAATGCCAATGTCAAAGTCGGTATCACGATAATAAGCAATACCCTTCGTGGAGGTCCCCTGGAACAGTGTGCGTCCCTCGTTGAATACAACACGAGATTCTGTGGAACCGGAATGGACATCACCGCAGATTTTATAGTAAACATTGGTTCCGTTGTGTATATCGAAAACTTTCTGGAAGACGTCCATTGCATATGTGTTGCCTGGGATTGCGAAATAAGGAACACCGTCTTTGTCAAGTTCGATATATTTGACACCGCATCCGGTGACAAGAGAACCGAAGTGGAGCTTGATGGCACCTGTGGTGGCATACATATCCTTTTCGTCCATTACGCCGTTGCCGTCGAGATCTCGGGCAAAATCTTTCGTTACTTTGGCAAAAGAATCCAGTGTCCAGCGGTTATTGCGCACCATGTCATAGAGGGATTCGTCCATATCAAGCTGTGCATACAGATCCTTATTGAACAGCATGACAAATCCACGGGATGCCATACCGAGGGAGAAGTCACCAACAGCAGCAAACTGCTTGCCCTGAATGGAGAAAACACTGTTTGCGTTCTGACTCCACCAGCTTAAGGAGGTATCGACATAAGGCAGCACACTCCACGGCCGGATCAGACCGGAGCAGTAGTATTCGGAAACATGCTCATCGTATGCCATGACGATATCGTAGAGATCTTCACCGGACATCATCAGTTTGCGGAAGTCTGTGTGTGTATCCGTAACGGCTTCTTCTGTGATTACGCAGTTATACTGTTCCTCAATCTTGGAATTCCGACGATAAATCGCGTCGTTGATGTTGTCGCCGTTTTCGGAATCGGCGTCCAGATAGACAACGGCCCATGTGATATACTGATCATTGTAGTTATAGAAACGAAGGTTCTGTCCTTCCATATCTTTCACTGGAATTGGATGGAGTTCAGACTCTGTTGGTTCGTGAACCTCGGTAACAGCTTCTGTGACTGGGGTATTGCTGACAGCCTGAGTGGTATCGACGGTTCCGCTCTCGGCACCGCAGGAAGTAGAGACAAGCAGGATCGCAGAAAGTAATGCTGCTGAATTGAGGCGCGTTTTTTTCATAATCATTTTTCCTTTCCAAATAATGTGTATTGCGGTTTCGGAGACTCAAATTGTCTTTGGGAAAATCTTTCTGCATAGAAAAGCTGCTCATTTGCCGGCGCGCAGGAAATATCTGCAGGAACCGCCTGTGGGATGTCACCAGCTGGTTCCACCGTTCTGGTCAAATGAAAGCTGCCGTTTGTCAAAGTTACATTTCCATCTTCTTTTTCTAAGGTCAATGTTAATAGCGATGAATAAGCAGCACCTGTCTGATCCTGACAGATAGACGGCGTACAGAACAGATTTCCAAGCGAATATGCGGTGAAGATACCGTCCTCGAACAGCGCTGGATGGATGACATGCGGATGGTGTCCGATGATGCAGTTGGCGCCCATAACACGGATCTTCGCCGCGAGAAGCCTCGAATACGGATCCGGATCGGGATTGTACTGTCCGCCGCTGTGCATGACGACAATGATGAAATCGGATACGTCTTTGGCTGCGTCGATATCCGCTTGCAGTTTTGCAAGATATGGGGCTATTTCGGCATCATAGACCTTACTTGGGCTCTTATATAGCTTCTCTGTCATTTTTCCGATGGTTTCCATGGATTCAAGTAGATGAATGGAGCCCGACAGTGTTTCTTCCGGTTGGAACAGATTCACCTTTGGACTGTTTTTTTCTGAGAGAAAGCGATGATGTGCAAAAGCATTGGTTCCGTATGTATAGTTGACGATACCGATACGGATGCCGTTTTTGGCAAGGACCGTCGGAACCCGTTCGGACTTGTTTCTGTAGATTCCTGTGTGCGCAAGACCGATGCGGTCAAGATGATCAAGGGTCGCATCGATCCCCGCTTCACCGCGGTCCATACAGTGGTTGTTGGCAAGGCAGACAAGGTCGAAATGGCATGCTTTCAGCATTTGGGCAAATTCATCGGGCGAATTAAAACAGTAACGTTCATGAGTGAACGTCATCTCTTCTCCGGCAATCGGTGTTTCCAGATTGCCGATGAGCAGATCTGCTTTATCAAACAAAGGCTGCAGGGCGGAAA
>JAKSPR010000424.1 GCA_024404655.1 Clostridia bacterium
CCGTATCGTCTTCCCGGAAGCGGATATCGCCATGAAGATGGGACGCACCCGCGCCTATAATGGTGTCCAGCAGTATATGGAGTTTTCCGACGATACCGCCATTGTGGAAATCGACGTACCGAAGCAGTGGATCGGTAAGAACCTGCTGGAACTGGATGTGCGCAAACGTCTGAACATCAACGTCATCACCGTGCGCAGAAAGAACAGCCCGAAGAAGGGCATCTCCGTTGACCCGAAGGCGAACTTCAAAGAGGGCGACCTTGTGACGGTCATCGGCGAAAACAGTGCGATCCAGAAGCTGCTGGAACGTCTGCGCGCCTGACTTTAAGTGAGGATGATACGATTTGTTTGGTATCGGAAAACTGGATATCACGGAATATACGGTGACAGCACCTGTGACGAAGCCCGTGCGGTGCGCCCTTGTGACGGATCTGCACAACGACCGCTGGGAGCGCGTCTATGAGGCGATAAAACAGGCGGGGCCGGACATCATTCTGATCGGCGGAGATCTGATCGAGGATATGGAGCCCGGCGGGCACGAAGAGGGACTTGCGGTTCTCTCTGCGTGCGCGGAGCACTACCCGACCTTCTACGGGCTCGGAGATCACGACCGGTTTCTCGATGATGCGGCCTTTGCCGTGATCCGGGAGACCGGGGCGAAGCTGCTGATCAACGATTATATTCACTATGGAGAGCTTGTGATCGGCGCGGTCCGGTCGACGGCGGAGGACCTTGAGGACAATGCGGTGTTCCTTGAAAGATTCTGCCGTGCGGAGGGCTGCCGGGTGTTGCTCTGCCACAGACCCGAATGGTATATAAAACAGCATTACCGGGATTATCCCATTCCTGTGATCGTTTCGGGGCATGCCCATGGGGGACAGATGCGTCCCTTCGGCATTGCGCTGTATTCGCCGGGGCAGGGGATTTTTCCGAAATACACAGCGGGAGTACATGAAGGGCGGCTGGTGATCAGCCGCGGCATCAGCAATCAGGTGCGGCTCCCGCGGTTCTGGAATCCGCCGGAGCTGGTGATGCTCACCATTGCACCGGACGGAACACGGACATCATAAAGCAAAAATCAATCGAGGCGAAAAACTTGTCAACGAAACTGATTCTTATCCGGCACGGACAGAGCTGTGCCAATCTCACCCACACCTTCGGCGGGCAGGACGATCTGCCGCTGACGGACCTCGGCAGAACCCAGGCGGACTGCGCAAAAGAATATCTGATGAATACTCATATTGACGCGGTTTACGCAAGCGACCTCATCCGGGCTTTTGAAACGGCGGAGCGGATCGCAGAACCCCATGATCTCCCGGTCATCCCCGAAAAGAACCTGCGGGAAATCTACGCGGGCGAATGGGAGGGCGTTCCCTTTGACGAGCTGCCGGAGCGCTACCCGGAGGATTTCGGGCTGTGGCTCTCGGACATCGGTCTTTCCCATCCCACGGGCGGGGAATCCGTTGCAGAACTGCAGGCGCGCATCCGGGGAGCGCTGGAGGAGATCATTGCAAAACATCCCGGCGAAACCGTGCTCATCGGCACGCACGCCACCTCCATCCGGGTCATGATGTGCCACTGGATGGGGAAACCGCTCTCGGAGATGAAAAACATCCCGTGGGTGCCCAATGCCTCCATCACGACGATCCTCTATGAGCCCGACCTGACCTTCCACGATCTGTGCGCCGGGCAGACGGAGCATCTCGGAGATCTGAAAACCGAACTTCCCAAAAACGTATAAATTCCCAATGAATACAGAAAGGAAATCAAACGTATGAACACATACAATCCCTTTATCAAAGCCGTTCCTGTCTGGCCGCTGGGCAGAGCGGAGGAAATGAATCTCACCTGCCGCTTTACGGCAGAAGTGAAGAAGACGGACAAGCCCGTGATGCTGCGCATGGCAGGCTCCACCGTTTACCGTGTCTTCGTGGGCGGAAAGATCGCCGCTTACGGTCCCGCAAGAGGACCGAAGAACTGGTTCCGTGTGGACGAGATCCCCATGAACCGCTTCCTCTGTGCAGATGAGAATATCATCGTTATCGAGGTCATGGGCGGCAACATCAACAACTTCTACACGATGGATCAGCCCTCTTTCTTACAGGCGGAGCTGCTCATCGACGGTGTTCCCGCGGCATGGACGGCAGCGGAGGGCGGTATGCCCTGTGATATCATCACCGAGCGTGTGCAGAAGGTTGAAAAGTACAGCTT
>JAKSPR010000425.1 GCA_024404655.1 Clostridia bacterium
CAGGTTCATCTATCATCTTCCGTCAGGTCTATGCGACGGGCAGCAACAATGACACGCCGGTACGGTACAGCTTCCTCGAGTTATACAATAAGAGCGGACACAGTATCCCCCTCGGAGGCAAGTCTCTTCAATATGCCAAAGGGGAGAAGACGGAATACATTCCCTATCCCTTCCCGGAAGATGCGGTGATACCGGGGCATTCCTCCTACCTTATCCGCTGTGCGGAAGCAGTCAACCCGAAAGGGGATGCCTATCTTGACGCCTGTGAGGCGTTCTCTCTGAACCTTTTCGATATGGATATTCCCTCTCTTTCCCTGAGTTCCAAAGCCACCAGACTGATCCTTGCCGACACGGTGAAATCCGTCTCTGCGTCATCGGTCCGGGCGCTTTATGAAAATGCTCATGTCCTTGCATGCTTTTCAGCCTGCTCGGAGGACAGCGATACCGATTTTCCCGCAGTCAGCCGTTCTCTTGACAAAAGAACCGCCATCCGGCGGACGGATGATCTCTCCGGCTGGGAGGCTGTGGATTACGCCCATCTGCCCTGTGATGTGATCACAGCCTACACCCCCTCCGCGTCCTCCGGGCAGAATACGGAGATTCCGATTTCCAATATCTGCGTGCAGTTTTCCGTTCCCGGCGGACGGTATGACAAAACCGTGGAAGTGGAGCTCTCCACCATGCCCGGTTATGAAATCGTCTATACCTTTGAGCATTTCACCTCGCCCAAGCGCTTTGATGCGTACAAAAAACCCTTGAAAATCAAGGATACAACAGTTTCCACCTACGGCTTCACGGCGGAACTATTGATGGACAAATACGGAACCGACGTTAAGCCGCGCAGCGTGGACACGCCCTCCGGCATGGTGCTCAAAGCCTGTGCCTTTGACGGGGAGAATTACGGTCCCGTCTGTACCCAGACTTATTTCGTTCTGCCGGATATGGCCCATTACGATGACATTCCGATTCTGAATTTCACGGTCAATCCTTACGACTTCACAGGAGACCGGGGCATCTATTCCATCGTCTCCGATAATATCTTTGCAGAACGAAAAAAGCTGGACGGATATCTGGAAATCTACGATGAGAAAACAGGGAACCCGGAGCCCCGCTATGTCCAGCTTGCCATGAGCGGAAACGGCTCCCTTGCCTTCAAGCAGAAATCCATGCGTGTCTACATCCGGGAAGAAGATACCCCGGAGAGTGCCGGGACGCTTTACTATGATCTTTTCGCCGGGGATGCTGTTGACAAAAACGGTGAGCCGATCACGACGATAAAGACCTTCCTCATGCGCAATTCCGGCAACGATGCGGGATGCTCCCATCTGCGGGATACCTTCATGCAGCACATCAGCGCTTCTCTGAACGTGGATATTCAGGCGTACCGTCCTGCGATGGTCTTTTTCAACGGGGAATTCTGGGGGATGTATAACCTCCGTGAACGGTACGATACCGCCTATTTTGTCAATCACTACGGGGTAGACGAGCAGAATCTCGTCATGCTGGAATCACCCTCTCCGCTATTAACCGGCAACAATTCCTCGCCCTATACGGTCAATGAGGGTCTTCCCGGCGACGACCGGGATTTCATGGAGATCATGAGCTTCTCCGCCACCCACAAAAAGATGACCGATGAGGATGTGGCATGGGTCGAGGAACGGATGGACCTTGACAACTTCACGGACTTCTTCCTTGCCAATCTCTATCTCTGCAATACGGACTGGCCGGGCAACAACATCAAGGTATGGCGCAACAAGAATCCCGACGATCCCTCCGGGCTTGATACCCGCTGGCGGTGGGTCTTATCGGATATGGACTTCGGCGTCGGCTACGGCACGGACGCCTCCCAGAACATGTTTGCCCATGCGCTGACGGAGGATTCTTACTGCGGACGGCTGATGAAACATCTGTTGACAAACAAAACCTTCAGCCAAAGATTCATCGACCGGGCGATCTATATATGCAACGAGCTCTATCAGCCGGAGACGGTACTTCCCGTCCTGACGCAGATGAAAGAACGGATCGAGCCCTATATTGAGCGGAACTTTCTGCGGTGGCGCGGTGACGGCGGCTCCATGGAGCGGTTTGAGCGGCACATCGGAAAGATCACCACGTTTATGAATGACCGCGGCGCCGTTTTTGCAAGAGGTCTGAAATCCGCGACAGGTACTTATGTCCGGAC
>JAKSPR010000426.1 GCA_024404655.1 Clostridia bacterium
AAACCTGAAATATACAATCGGCTTCCGCCCGTTTTGTGGGCGGAAGCCGTCTTTTTATTTCTCGATGATCTTGACATTGGCCGGGAGAATACCGGCGGTCTCGTAGACGATCTCCTGAATCTGGGCGACTTCATTCGGCAGGAGCGACGCGGTTTTGACGATGACATTCGCCGAGTCGCCGCTGATGACAGCGACGCACGCCTCAAAGCCCTTGCCGCGCACCAGAGATTCAATGGCAGCCTCGGATTCGATATCCTTTGCAATCCGCGCAATTCCCGCAAGCGCATCGTCCCGGACATCGGTGAGATTCTCCGCTCCGTCAGCCACGGTCTGCAGAACTTCTATGGCCTCATCCCGCGCCCGCTGACGGTTGATGCGGGAAACGGCAAAATAGTCGTCTTCCCGGATACCCCCATCGTTCCCGCTGTCTTCTTCCTTTTTTCTGACGGTGCGGGCAGCGCCCGCACCGATGGTGCAGATCGCGAGGACTGCGGTGACGCCGGCATCCGCTCCGGGCAGCGCCGAATACTGCTCTGACGAGGCAGGCTCCCGGTAAAGCGTCCAGTTGAGGTAGACTGCAAAACCGATGACCGTCACGGAAGCCGCCACGATCACATGCTTTTTGTTCTCCCGGAAGAATGTTCCCGTTTTCTGCAGCCATGCGGGCAGGCGGGATTTCCCGGAGGCTTCCACGGCAGCACACAGCGCGTCCAGACCCTCTTCGCTGTAGGCATTGTCGGCATTGTCCTTTGCAGGCAGAGCGTTTTCCTTTTCCGGTCCGAAATAGTTTTTTCCAAGCAGCTGCATGATGGTTTCTCCTTTATCTTATGAATTTTGATCGTTTCAGCGGATCGCGGTGGGGCCGCCGATGTAAATGTGTCCCGCAGGCACCCCGAAGGCCGCCGTCAGCATGGCGATGAGCTGCATCTGAACCCGTGCATCTCCGCCGCCGGGACAGATCACGGCTATGCCGCGGATTTTCGGTGTGATGATCCGCAGCGGAACCGGCTGACTGCCGGAGGCCAGCAGATAACGGTCGGTATTCCCTCCGCTGCTCTCCGTATGCTCGGATGCGTAGATGGTCTCCTGGGAGCACTCCGCCGTGACAAGGACACGGATGTCACCGGAGCCTACCAGCCCCTCTGTCATCTGTGCAATCTTATGCTCCATTTCCGCACTGTATGCAAGCATTTCCCCGTTCCCGCCGATATCTCCCGATACGGGCTGTGTTTTTGTGTGGGGCACGATCATAAGGATCATGCCGAGAATCAGTCCAAGGAGGATGAACGGCATCCCACGGATCCGTTTCAGTCGGTCAAGCCAGTTTTTCATCCGTTTATTCTTCCCCTCCCCCCGCAAAAAGGACCGTGCAGGGACATTCCAGTGTATCTTCGGTATACTGCCGGATCTTGTCCCGCAGGATGCGGCAGTCGGCGCGCAGGATCGTGATCTCGGCAGAGGACGCTTCCATCGTCTCCTGCGTTTCCCCTCTGATGGTGATGCGGATACGCAGCGCATCCGGCGGGATCCCGGTTTTCCTTATGAGAATGCGCAGAAGTGCATCCGCCGCGGTCTTCTCCGCAAGAGCCGCCGTACTCCGCCCAACAAGAGCTGCCGCCTCCCCGGTGTCCGGAAGCAATGCTCCCGCCGATATCTCCGGCCAGAGGACGCGGAGACGGTCCATAACACCCGCAAGCGGGGTGAGCAGCATCAGAACCAGTACAAGAGAGAACAGGTACCGCAGAATGGGAACGGTCGGTCTGCGCTCCCCCAGCAGCAGGCAGACAAGACCGCCGCCCAGCGCCAGCACCGCTGCGCCGTAGATCAGTTTTCCAAGCCATGCAAACATATTCCCTACATCCCTCCCCGCATACAAAGCGACAGCATGAGAAGATAGAAGACCCCCTCACAGGCGAGCACCGCACAGAGAAATCCGGCAAGACTTTCTGCTTCATGGAGTATTTCCCCCTCCAGGTCAAGGGAAAGAAATTCTGCAAGCACCGCGCCGACGGAGAATAGGAGCTTCGTGCCGAACACTGAGACCAGCGGCGGCAAAAGTTGCCAGAGGATCACGGCGATGCCGAGAAAGCCCGCGCTTTTCTGGGTCAGTGCG
>JAKSPR010000427.1 GCA_024404655.1 Clostridia bacterium
ATCTCAAACGCCGAAGTTTCTCCCCTCCCTCCCCCGGTCAGTAAGGATGGAAGGATTGGTTATGATTTCCCCCCTGCCACCCCGCTCCTTGGCTGGAGACGGCAGGAGCCGCGGCTGTCGGGGATTTTCTTTGATTCGCCTGCGGCGAATCGGGGGAACGGAGAGGCTGTTTACTTCTCCGGAATCTCCGTCTTCTTCTCAGCGATAATGCCCGTGACGTAATAATACCGATAGGTATTGTCAAAGGACACTTCCACATCGTGGAGGGTATCGGGAATATAGATCTTCCCGTCATAGGCATTCTGGCGGAAGATGACGTAGGTCCGCGTCATACCGTCCTCGCCGTCAAGGTCTTCAAAGAACCAGCGCTTGTCGGAGAAGGTCTTTGCAATGTATTCTTCCAGAGAATAGCGGTGCAGATACATATATGCCGCATGGGGCTGACCGACATACTTTAAGTGCCACGGCTGGAAGAAAACTCCCGTCCATTCGCCCTCCCAGAAGGGATAGCGGACGGTGAAGCCGAAGCGCCATGCGTTGTCCTGCAGCCATTTTGCCGTCGGCGATTTCATATAGGTCCGGTAGTCCCGGTCGGCAAGCAGCAGGTCAATACCCATACCCGTGACATGCTCCGATTCTTCATAATAGGCAAGCATGTAACAGTCGTTTCCGTGGTCGTGGGCGGGATCGGCACCCTTGACATAGGATTCCCCCAGAATGAATTTCTCCCCGGTTTCCGCTTCCGCCGCGGATAAGAGCTTTTTCAGCGCTTCCGCAGCACCGCGTACCATGGTGACGTCTCCGTAACCGTCGATGGACGTGGTCTCAAGCAGCGGCAGAAAATCCTCACCCTGAATGTAGTAGCGGTCGTTCAGAATATACAGCCCGTCGTTGTAGGTGATCCCTTCTGCCTCCCCACGCTGCAGCGCAGCGACGTCGTAGAACGTGATCTCCGTGTCGGGATTGCACAGGTCTTCAATGTAGTCCGTTGTGACGATCTCATGCAGCTCCGGCAGTTTTCTTCTGTGGAAGTATTTGTCTTTGAGTGCATAGTTGACGTTGGGACGCGCGATCTTGACGATGATCCAGATGCCCAGCACGATACCGAGGAAAATCCCCCAGTTCCGTGCAAGGAGAAGCCAGCGTTTGGTGCGTTTTTTCATGTCGAATAAAACTCCTTTCATTGTTATAGGTCAGCCATGTCTCTGCCCTCGACCCAACTCCTGCTTATCCCGGTTTGGATGTGTGACCGGCAGGGGCTTTGCGGTCGCCCCTGCATCCTTCGCGGGCGTTCTCTCCCGGTACATACTGTCTGTCCGTATATGTTACGGGGCTTTGGAAACTGAAAAATTTTCGTCAGGTCTCAAACTGTGCGCGGAAAAGTCTTGCATAGGTGCCGTTTTCCATAGCCATCAGCTCGTCATGGGTACCGGTTTCCGTGACCTTGCCGCCGTTCACGACAAGGATCTGATCGGCATTCTTGATGGTGGAAAGACGGTGTGCGATGACAAAGCAGGTGCGGCCTTCCATCAGACGGTACATCGCTTCCTGAATGCGGATCTCCGTGCGGGAGTCGACGTTGGAAGTTGCTTCGTCCAGAATCAGCATGGAGGCGTCCGCCAGCATGGCGCGGGCGATGGTCAGCAGCTGCTTTTGTCCTTTGGAAATGTTCACGCCGTCATCGGAAAGCACCGTCTGATAGCCCTCCGGCAGTGCTTCAATGAAGGAATGGATCTTCGCGGCTTTGGCGGCGGCGATGATCTCCTCATCGGTTGCCCCTTCCTTGCCGTAGGCGATGTTGTCGCGGATGGTGCCCTGGAATAACCACGTGTCCTGTAACACCATCGTATAGGCACGGCGCAGACTGTCCCGCGTGACCTCGCGGCAGATATCGTGACCGTCCACGGTGATGGTGCCCTCCTGGGGGTCATAGAAACGCATGAGCAGATTGATGATGGTGGTCTTGCCCGCACCCGTGGGGCCGACGATGGCGATGGTCTTGCCGGGTTTCACATGCAGGTTCAGATCATGGATGATGGTTCGCTCCGGAGTATAGCCGAAACGGACGTGATCGAAATGCACCTCGCCCCGTACGTCGG
>JAKSPR010000428.1 GCA_024404655.1 Clostridia bacterium
TACATAACCGATACAGATATTCGAACAAAACAAGGTTCCACTTTGGTAACTAGGCCAAAGCGGAACCCATATGACATATTCAGTTTATGCCGTCGTCAGTTATGAATCAAGAAACCTGACATTTCAGAATAACATCGTAACTGACATAATTCGGGAAATACAGAAATTATTTCTTAGTATAAGTCAGCGTCGCATTGGAATATGCCATAACGATATTTCTGTTCTCATCGTAAGAGACCTTGACATATTCTTCATCAACAGAGCCATCTGCGGTAAAGTTGATCTCGCCTGCGCTGAGGGTGTACTTACCGGTTTCATCGGGACCCTCGGAGTACATGAAGACGTCATCGACAACATAGTCTGCAATGCCGTTGATGAAATCTGCGTAGGTCTCATAGTCATAGAACCAAGCGTAGAAGTCCTTGAAATCCTGAATATCCTGGAAATCAGGATCCTCGCCGTAGGTCTCGGGCATATTGTTGACATTGTTATAAAGCGCCTGAATGACACGTTCCATGTATTCGCAGATCGCGGTCTTGCTCATCTCGGGGTCGCCGCCGATGGAATAGGTATTGTCATCATTGAAGACGATCAGCTCATAAACACAGACGTCCTTCGGACAGTAAGGAAGTTCCTCCTCGCTGAAGCCGATGCTGGTCAGCATGGTATTTGCTTCTTCTTCGGTGAAATCGTCTTTTCTGTTCCAGGAGCCGACGAGTTCCTGCTTGGTGGGGTACGGGGACGGTCCGCTTTCGCCGCAGGAGCATACTGCTGCAAGAACGAAAAGGACGCACAGGGCACATGCTAAAATCTTTTTCATGGTTGTGGTTCTCCTTTTGGTATGAATTTTGGAATACAATCTACTATATCATAATTTACTGATTTCGTCAATACCCAAAAGGGTAGGCAAGCAAGAAATTTGGTGAAAAATAGCAGCAGTTCAGCTGGGTTTCTGCCCTCGACCCATTTCTGATTCCATTCTGCTTTTGTGAGGTAACCGGCAAGGGCTTTGCGGTCACCCTTGCATGCTTCGCAGGATTTTCTCACAGGAGTACATCGGTCTCATACCAGTACCCAGGCTGGGCAAACAGTACCTCTGTATCCGGGGCATCGGTGAGAAGGCGGTCAGCAGCCTCTCCCATGTGCCGCCAGGTCCAGATTTCTTCCGGGGTGCGTGCGGTTTCATAAAGATGGGCGATAACCGTGTGTTTCGGGGCAAAATCGCGGATGAAGCGGCAGTATTCTGTGAGCTTCGGTTCCCACGGCTCGGAGAATGCCTGCCCGCCGCCGAGCCACAAGTGGGAAAACAGGACATCCGGGGATGAACCGACAAGATCACCATAATAGCTGCTGTCGTAGGTCCGGACATCGCAGGGAAAAAGATAGGAATGTTCTGCAGTCTTTATCTGATAGCCAAGTTCTCTAATAAAGGTGGTCTCTGTTTCCCTTTTATGATTGCTTGCAAAAGCGCGGACGGTCGTACCTTGTATTACACGCTGCTCCCCTGCCCCGATGAAATCGACCCGGTCGGGAGAAAGTCCAAAGTTACGGAGACGATCGCGGTCAAAGAAATCCGGGACGATCCAGCGGACATCAGCCTCTGCGGCAAGCCTCAAAAAATTCGGATCCAGATGGTCGTCATGCTCATGGGTATATAAGACGGCGTCAAAGGAGCGCAGGTCCTCTTTGATGGTATCAGAGAGCAGCGGCCCCCATGCGGGATCGCGCAGACAGGGGTCAATAAGAAGTTTTGCGTCCCCTGCGCGGAGGACGTATGAAGTGGAGCAGAAGAAGCCGAAGCCGTCCTTTTTCTGCTCTTTTGCCGATATCAGACGGTCCCACCACCGGCGGAGATGCTTTGTCGTCCGCTGCTTCATCTGCTCTGTGGCACTGAGCGTTGTTTCTGCGTTCATTGTGCTTTTCCTCCCATGATCCGCTGGAGGCAGTCAAGTGAGGATATAAGTGCTTCCCCAGCGCTGCATACAGAGAGGAACCGCGGAAAATCCAGTTCCAGAGAAAGAATACCAGGATAGTCAGCCGCAATAAGCCCTTCACAGTAGTTTTCCAGCGGCAGTACGCCCATGTGAAGCGGG
>JAKSPR010000429.1 GCA_024404655.1 Clostridia bacterium
TCATTAAGGTTTTCTTTCAATGACGAAATATTGTTGTTCAGATTGTTCAGAATGTTCGGGATGATATTGCCCTCCATGACCTGCTGATGATAGATATCATAGACGATCTTGACATAGGGGTGATTGACCTCATGGATGATGTCAAAAGCCTCCTGTGCGCGCCAGAGATAATAGCCGGGATGGTTGACGATGGTGTTCAGCGGCTCCAGCATGATGGTGACCTTGTGAGCATCCAGAATCGGCTTTGCCTGCATCAGGGTTTCCACGATGGCTGCATGCTGTTCCTCTCTGGGAGCTCCGGTATCCTGACCGACCTGGGTGATCAGACGCTTTGCACCGACGCGGTTTGCCGCTTCGCAGCTCTCTTTCAGACCATCGAGCCATGCGGTACGGTAGGCGGGATCTGTCATGCGGAATTCGCTTGTGCACATGGAGAGCAGTTCAACACCGGTCTCCTCGCAGGTCTTCTTCACGGCATCGAGATCAAGGTTTTTCCAGTTGTAGGTCTCTGCGGCATCAAAGCCCAGCTCTTTGACTTTGCGGATGGCATGACAGAAATTCATTCCGCCGAAGAAACAGGGAATCGGAATACAAATTCTCATAGGTAATATCCTTTCTGACTATTTAATAAAACTTCTCGTTTTGGGTTGCAATGGTTTCAAGGGCTGCAAGCGTTTCTTCAATGTTTCCTTCATTGGAAACCGAAACGTCCGCAAAAGCGCGGTACAAGGGAAGACGCTCTTTGTAAAGCACCTCGGGAGAACGGGCAAGGCTGAGAGGACGTCCTGCGGAGGGCAGTTTCTCCACGGCCCTCTCCACAAACACGACAATGCCGTTCTGCTGCATGGGTGCGCAGTTTCCCTCTCTTGTCACGACCCCGCCTCCGGTGGCAATCACAAGTCCGGATTCTTTGCAGAAATCGCAGACCACTTCATGCTCCAACACACGGAACGCATCCTCGCCGTCTTCTGCGAAAACCGTCGGGATGGGTTTCCCCGCACGTTTTGTGATCTCTGCATCAAGATCGACAAACGTTCTTTCCATTTTCTGCGCCAGCTTCCGGCCAAGGGTGGATTTTCCGCAGCCGGGCATACCGATGAGAATGATATTCCGTCGGTCGCGCACGACCTGTTCCGTGACCCGCGCCGTCAGACTGTCATCAAGGGTCAGACCCGTAAACAGCTCCGCACCGCGTTTGGCCTGCGCAGTCAGCATGGAAATTCCGGAGACCGCCGGAATCCCGCGCAGACGAGCTTCTCTGATGATGGCAGTCTCAAAGGGATTATAAATGAGGTCAAGCACTCCTTCCAGTACCGGAAAATGGTCCAGGGATGCGGGAGCATTCAGATTCTTCGGGAACATGCCGACAGGAGTGGTGTTGACAAGAAGCGCGGTATCGCGGTGTTTTTCCAGATTCTCGTCTGTGTTGTCTTTATGGGAAATGACAACGACCTCACCCGCGCCGCGGTCTTCGAGTACCGCGCGGACCGTAGGACATACGCCGCCGTTTCCGAGGATCAGTGCTTTCTTGCCGCGGATATCACACCCGGCACGGTCCAGCATATAGGAAAACCCTGCATAGTCCGTATTGTCACCGAAATAGCCGTTCTCCGTTCTGATCACGGTATTGACCGAGCCCAGCCGCTTTGCCGTCTCCGACATGCCGGACAGGTATGGAATGACGTCTTTTTTATAGGGAATAGTGACGTTGAAGCCGTCGTAATCGTTGTTTTCAAGGAATGTTCCGAGTTCCTCCGGTTCCAGTTCCACGTTCGTATAGCTGTAATCCATACCGAGGAGACTGTGAAGCACGGGAGAATAGCTGTGCTTCAGCGCACGGCCGAGCAGTGCGATTTTTTTGCTCATGGATCTGCGTCCTTTTGTCTGTATTTTTGGAAAATG
The DNA here is from genome assembly GCA_024404655.1 of Clostridia bacterium. GTDB lineage: Bacteria > Bacillota > Clostridia > Oscillospirales > CAG-272 > RGIG3925. Next base: position 1,903 of record JAKSPR010000429.1, read on the forward strand.
CGGGAACGTGTTTCCGATCAGAACCGCTCCGAATAGCTGCCGAGATAACGGATCGTGCCGCCGAGGTCATCCAGCTCTTTCAGCAATGCCATCATATCATCCGATGCGATGGGCGCTTCCAGTTCCAAGCAGAACCGGAACATGAAATCCGTGGAGGGGATCGGACGGCTTTCCAGT
>JAKSPR010000043.1 GCA_024404655.1 Clostridia bacterium
ACACCCCCGCCGGATTTCCGGCGGGGGTGATTTCGTTATACGGTTTTGTGTCCTTTTGCTTCCCCGGAATACTCATCAAAGAAATCTTCCGCCGTCTTTTTCATGGTGATTTCCACCTGCTCACCATCCGGTGAGAAACGGAAATACGCATCAAAATTGCCGAAATAATCGTCGATGACCTGTACTTTTATGCGGAGCGTATCCTCTGCGCACCATGCGCCGGACACCGCACAGCGGTACAGTCTGTGACCGGGTTGGGAGCCGACGAACGTGGAATATCCCGTCTGCGGGAACAGACCGAGCACATTTTCGTTCATGCCGAAGGCGAGGTCTTTTTCGCCCTGCGCATTCACATAGTGCCAGTGCAGAACGCCGTTTTCTTCTGTAAAACAGAATGACTTCATGCCCATAGGATTTTCGTCAAGGGCATAGGTGCAGCCGAGCATCTTTTCTTTTACTGTCGGCGTGCAGGTTTCCCACGCTGCCATCAGCTTCATGGATGCGGCATAATCGGCAAGGGATTTCGCTGCCGCGGGATCTTCGGGCAGAGGGGAATCGGTGACAGCGGACGCTACAATATCACGGAAACCGTGGAGGATCGTCTTCATTGCCTCGCTGTGGCGGCCCTGATTGTCGCCGTTATAGATGAGGATCAGGTCTTTGTCCGGAATACACAGCGCAAACTGACAGCCCATGCCGTAGAAGAAGAACTCATTCCCGAAGGACTTCCAGATATAATAGCCGTAGCCTTGATCGCTGATCATGCCCTTGCCCGTGTCATTTTCAATGAGAGTGGAGGTCGCATCCTTGATGTAACCTGCGGAGATCAGCTGCTCCCCGTTCCAGGAACCGCCGTTCAAGACAAACCGTGCGATGAGAAGCAGATCTCTCGGCAGCATCAGCGCAGCGGAGTCGCCCCAGGTATGACCGCCGGGGCAGGTGAGGAAATGAGCCTTCTCCGAAACCCCGATCTTGTCAAACAGCTTTTCCCGCAGATAGACGGCGAGCTTTTTCCCGGTCAGACGCTCGATCAGCGCACCGATGACAAAGGTGCCCGTGGAATCGTAGTCAAACTTTTCCCCCGGTACACGGGAGGGCAGGGGATTCTGGAAATAGTACCGCACGCGGTCATCCGTCCGCGCCGCAAACCAGTTCTGACAGGGCTTCGCCGTGGACATCATCAGCATCTGGCGTACCGTCTGATACCGTAGATACTCGTCCGTCTGACCTTCCAGCTCTTGGTGGAAGTATTTGTCCATCGGATCGTCAAGGGACAGAAGTCCTTCGTCCAGCGCAAATCCGACCGCAAGCGAAACAAAGCTCTTGGTGACGGAGTACATCCGGTGGGTGTCCTCTCCCCGGAAGGGCGGAATGTATGTCTCAAAAAGAATCGAATCCCCGCGCGCAATGATCACGTCGTGGGTTGCAAGATGATCTGCATCCAGAGAACGCAGATAACGCTCAATGACCGCAGAGGAAAGTCCCATGCTTTCCGGTGTCTTCATTTCCATGGGAAAAAGTCAGCTCCTTCTGATGTTGATAAAAATTACTTGTTGTTGATAAAAATTACTTGTTGTTGATAAATTTATTTGGTTGCCATATCGCTGTAAGCGTCCTGAATCTTTCCGACCCGCTTGATCTGCAGCTTTTCGTTCTTTGCCGCATAGGAAGCAACGTCGGTAGACGGCTTTGCCGGCTTGAACAGTGTTTCCAGCATGGTGTTGTAGGGGCTGGAGAAGTCGCCGTACATGTAGGTGAAGGAAAGGATGACATTGTTCATGACGATGTCGATCATTTCGGCGTCATCGGTCTGGTCGGCATAACGGGTCTTCAGCGCCTGCTCAAAGTACGCGGGGAAGACACGCTTGTAGCCTTCTGCGGACATCGCTTCAATGATGAGACCCGTCTGGTCGATGTGGTCATAAGCCGTGATCGGAATGGTGAAGGGACGGTCCGTGCAGCCGGCGTAGTACTCATCCTGTGCTTCATCCAGCATCGGCATGGGGAGAATACCGTAGATCAGTTCGCTCTGGCTCAGCTTCGTTGCCGCAAAGGACAGCTTTGCGTAATTGAAGACAGCACCGCCGTTTGTGAAGATTTCCTCGGAAACCTCGCCCGCTGTTGTGACAAGACCGTCACCGCCGAATAAGAGCGCATAGAGCTTCTCAACGACTGTCTGATACTTTTCCAGATCAAAGACGTAGTTCAGAGAACCGTCCTTGCCCTTCTGGTAGGGTTCCAGATTGAAGGGCTCCAGGACGCAGTAGTAGTAGTTGGGGTTGACAATACCGTAGCGGTCCGCGGCGTCACGCTTGCCGTCGCCGTTGATATCGCTGTAGGTGCCTTTGATGATCTCTGCCATGTAGTCCAGCGTCCACTTCTTGTCGCGTACCTTCTGATAGGGATACTCGATGTCAAGGTTGCTCATTAAGGTCTTGTTGAAGAACATGACGCGGGTGTCGCTCATATTGTAATAGGAGATGAAGTTCGAGAACATATACATCTGGTCCTGGAAGGTCAGGCTTTCGATGGTATAGGAGGGCCACCAGGGCTTCTCAAAGTTCAGGTGCGGGACGTCATAAAGGTTCATGAAATAGCCCTGCAGGGTCATATTTGCCGTGGTGATATCGTGGGCGGAGGCGATATCGAAGACGTCGTCGCCTGCCATGATCGCATTGGTGATGGCGCTCTGCTCGTCGCCTGTTGAGGAATTCGTGATGTTCGTACTGCCGTCTGCCATGGAGATCTTGCAGTTGAAGCGTTCCTCTACAGTGCGGACCTTGTCATAGACTGCGTCATTGACGATGGAGCCATCCTGATCGGACACATAGATGGCGGCGTTGCTCAGTTCTGTGAAGCTGAGGATGCGGAAATTATAGCCTTCCAGATCGGTATCCGGAAGATTGTCAAGAAGTGCAGGATCAATGGGTTCCGTGACTGCTTCCGTTGCGCCGGGAACGGCTGCGGTGGTCTTCGGCGTTTCCGTGCCGGAGGCTTCTCCGCAGGAAACAGAGGCAAGCAGCATGGCCGCGAGCAGGATACCGCCTGCGATTCTGGTCTGATACTTCATAAAATTTTCCCTCCATAGATAAATAGTGTTTTTCTATAATGATAATTATACTTTTGTGCTTGGCAAAAGTCAAGTCAAAATTTTACATTCGGGTAGACAATACCGTTTCCGGGAGGTTCTGTCTTCCCCCGAAAAGAACAGACCTCAAAAAAACTGTTAGAAATCCGTTAAATTTTTTCAAAACCCCTGTTATTTGCCGGAAATCTTTGATATAATATATCGTATATAATCGGGGTACCAGGCGCAAAAACTAAAAAGCCGGTACCGGAATCAGTCGGTAGAAAGGATGACGGATATGGAAAGACAAAACCGCACAGCGGTTCTTACTTCATGTCTTGCGGATGGGGGAATCCCCTTTGTGATGGGGGAACCCCTTGATAAGCACACGAGCTTCCGTATCGGCGGACCTGCGGCTGTGGCTGTATTCCCGGAAAATGCCGATCAGACGGTTTCGGCGATCCGCGCCTGCCGCTGGGCAGATGTGCCGTATCTGATCCTCGGAGCAGGTTCCAATGTCCTCGCTCCCGACAATGGATTTGCGGGCTGCGTGATCTTCATGACCGGACTGCGGGAACTCACAATCGAGGGAACGATGATCCGGGCCGGGGCGGGAAATTCGCTGACGCACCTTGCCTGTGCGGCGCGGGACGCGGGTTTATCCGGGCTTGCCTTTGCCTACGGCATCCCGGGAACATTGGGCGGCGGGGTCTATATGAACGCCGGAGCCTACGGCGGAGAACTTGCCGATCTCATCACCTCCGTCGACTTCTATGACGCAGACAAAGACTGTACTATAGAGATTCCTCGCGAGGACTGCGCTTTCGGCTACCGCACATCCGCCTTTCAGAGCCGGAACGGCGTGATCCTCGGCGCATCCATGACCTTGTCCGAGGGCGATATCGCCGCTGTCACGGCCGAAATGAATGACTATAAAGCCAGACGGCAGGAAAAACAGCCGCTGGACTACCCAAGCGCCGGCAGTGCGTTCAAACGCTATCCCGGATTTTTCACCGCCCAGCTCATCGACGAGGCGGGGCTGAAAGGGTATACCGTGGGCGGCGCACAGGTCAGCGAAAAGCATGCGGGCTTCATCATCAACCGCGGCGCCGCAACGGCGGAGGATGTTCGCACGCTGATCCGCATCATACAGGAAAAGATCCGTGAAAAGCACGGTTTTACCATAGAACCCGAAATCCGGATGCTGTCAGACGAGCCGGAACAGAAAGAAAACGGGGTATAAATGCCATGTCATTTGCCGGTGAGGTCAAAGCCGACCTCTGCGAACAATTTGTTAAAAAGCCCTGCTGCAGAAAAGCGCTGCTGCTGGGCATCCTGCGCGCCTCCTATCTCTTCCTTGACAGGGAGATCCGCTTCACCACCCGCAGCCGTGCGGCGGCGCAGCTGACGGAAACCCTGCTTGCCGAGCTTTTCGATATCCATGTCCCCTTTTCCTATGAAGAGGGTACAGAGGGCAGCTGCCAGCTGGTCCTGATGGACGAGGACGCGGAGAAGATCACAGCCTGCTTTGCCCAGAAGCCTTCCGGCTTCCGCGCGGCGATTCCCGAAGAGATCGACCGCTGTCCCCACTGCCGTGTTCATTATCTGCGCGGCGTGTTCTTATCCGCCGGAACCGTCACGGATCCCGCATCCTCCTATCACCTTGATATGGTGCTCTCCGAGGACGAAATGGCGGAGGATTTCGGTTATTTCCTCGAAGATATGGATATCCGCGTCAAGCACACCGCCCGCAAGGGGCTTCCGGTGCTCTATTTCAAGGAAAGCGAAGCCATTGAAGATTTTCTGACGGTCATCGGCGCCAAGCGCGGCGCGTTCTCCGTCATGAATGCAAAGATTCTGAAGGAAGTCCGCAACAACGCCAACCGTGTTTCCAACTGCGAGCTTGCCAATATTGATAAAATCGTCAGCGCGGCGACCATCCAGTATGAGGCCATACAGAGACTGTATGAAGAAGACCGCTTCGGCCTGCTTCCGGGAGAACTGCAGGAAACGGCCCGCCTGCGCTATGAGCATCCCGATCTGCCGCTCAAGGACCTTGCGGCCCTCCACGAGCCGCCGCTCACCAAATCAGGCCTCAATCACCGCCTGCGCAAAATCGTGGATTTTGTCGAAAAAACGTAAAATTTCCGGAAATCAACCGAGGGGAGAGGGGGAAATACCATGCCGGGTTTTGTTCATCTGCATCTGCACAGCGAATACAGTCTGCTTGACGGCGCTATCCGCGTCACGGATATTCCCCGTCTTGCCAAAGAAGCGGGACACAATGCCGTCGCCCTCACCGACCACGGCAATATGTTCGGCGCGGTGAAGTTCTACCGTGCCTGCAAGGAGCTCGGCATCAAGCCCATCATCGGCTGTGAGGTCTATGTCGCTCCCCGCTCCCGCCATATCAAAGTACAGGAAAAGGACGGCGGTTATCATCACCTCCTGCTGCTCTGCGAAAATCAGACCGGCTATCAGAATCTGATTGCCATGGTGTCGCTTTCCTATACCGAGGGCTTCTATTCCAAGCCCCGGGTGGATATGGAGCTGCTTGAAAAATACCATGAGGGCCTGATCTGCTTATCCGCGTGTCTGGGCGGGTATATTCCGAAATGCCTTGCCAAAGGCGATTATGCGGAAGCCAAGAGCTACGCCGAGTGTCTTTCTGCCGTGTTCGGAAAAGACAATTTCTATCTGGAGCTGCAGGATCACGGCATTGATCTTCAGAAGGTCGTCAACCGCGGCATCAAGCAGATCGCGCGGGAGACAGGCCTGCCGCTGGTCGTTACCAACGACGCCCACTAGCCCCGCCGCACCGATGCGGACAAGCAGGCGGTGCTCATGTGCATCCAGACCAATACCACCGTGGAGGACGGCCGTCCCCTCGGCTTTGAAACCGACGAATTTTTCTATAAATCCACAGAAGAAATGCAGCGCCTGTTCCCGGATGTGCCGGAAGCAATCGAAAATACCCAGAAGATCGCCGACCGCTGCCATTTCGATTTTCAGTTTGATAAACTTTATCTCCCGGTCTTCAAGACCCCGGACGGCAGCATGCCTTCCGCCTATCTGCGCCGCCTTGCGGCAGAAGGCTTTGAAGAAAAGTGCGCAGACGGACGCATCGTCTTTTCCGATGCGCATCCCATGGAAGAATACCGCACCCGCATTGAATATGAGCTTTCCGTGATATGCGCCATGGGCTATGCGGAGTATTATCTGATCGTCTGGGATTTCATTCACTATGCCAAGAGCGTCGGTATTCCCGTCGGTCCCGGACGAGGTTCCGGCGCGGGAAGCCTTGTGGCATATCTCATCGGCATCACCGATGTGGACTCCATCCGCTTCTCCCTTATGTTCGAGCGTTTTCTGAACCCGGAGCGCGTCAGCATGCCCGACTTTGATATCGACTTCTGCGATACCCGCCGGGGTGAGGTCATCGACTACGTCCGCAGACGCTACGGAGAAGATCACGTTGCCCAGATCATCACCTTCGGTACCCTTGCCGCCCGCGCCGCCGTGCGCGATGTGGGACGGGCGCTGGGCATGTCCTTTGCGGATACCGATATCGTTGCCAAAGCCATCCCGCAGGAGCTTGGCATGACCCTTGAAAAGGCCATGGAGCTGCCCGACTTAAAAGCCCTCATGGAGGGCGACCGCAAGGTAAAGACCCTCCTTGAAACCGCACAGGCGCTGGAGGGTATGCCCCGTCACGCTTCCACCCACGCAGCCGGCGTTGTCATCACCGACCGTCCGGTTTCCGAATATGTTCCCCTTGCCGAAAACGGCGGCATGACCGTGACACAGTTCGATATGGACACCGTCGCGGCACTGGGTCTTCTGAAAATCGACTTCCTCGGCCTGCGGTACTTAACCATCATTGAGGATGCGGAAAAACAGGTCAGAGAAACAAAACCCGATTTCGATATCACCCGCGTACCGTTCGATGATCCCGCTACTTATGAGATGATCGGCGCGGGCAAAACGGCAGGCGTTTTCCAGCTGGAATCCGGCGGCATGCGCGCCATGCTGCAGCAGCTCACCCCCGACAATCTGGAAATGATCGTCGCCGCCATCTCCCTTTACCGTCCGGGACCCATGGATTCCATTCCGAAATTCATAGATAACCGTCTCCACCCGGAAAAGATCGTCTATCCGACCCCGGTCCTCGGTGACATTCTCGACGTTACCTTCGGCTGTATCGTCTATCAGGAGCAGGTCATGCAGATCTGCCGCGCCGTCGCCGGGTATTCCTACGCTCGCGCTGATCTTGTCCGCCGCGCCATGGCAAAGAAGAAAGCCTCCGTCATGGAAAAGGAACGGGAAATCTTCATAAACGGCAGCAAAGCGGCAGACGGCTCCGTTGAGATCCCCGGCGCAGTTGCTATGGGTGTTGACAAAGAAGTTGCGGAGCAGCTCTTTGACGATATGGCATCCTTTGCCCGTTATGCGTTCAATAAGAGCCACGCATCGGCTTATGCGTTTACCTCTTACCGCACCGCGTATCTCAAACGCCATTACCCCGGTGAGTATTTCTCGGCGCTTTTAACCTCCGTCAGCGGCAGCATGAATAAGACCGCGGAGTATATTGCCGAGGCCGGACGGTTCCATATTCCGATCCTCGCCCCCGATATCAACGAAAGTACCGAGTATTTCCACGTCTCCCGGAAAGGGGGGAAAACCTCCATCCGCTTCGGGCTCCTTGCCGTCAAGAATGTGGGCATCCACTTCGTGGAAGAAATTCTCACAGAGCGGAAGGAAAACGGTCTTTTCACCGATTTTGAGGACTTCGTGTCCCGCATGAGCATGCGCGAATGCTCCAAGCGTCAGGTGGAAGCCCTCATCAAGTGCGGCGCTTTTGACGCGCTCCCCCAGCAGAGAAGCCAGCTTTACGCCTGCTATGAAAAGATCGTCGATCTGTATGCAGACCGCGCCCGCACCACCGTCACAGGACAGATGGATCTGTTCTCCGCCGTGACCGAGCAGCCCGAAAAGCATGCGGGCCGCGCTGTGGACGGCTTCGCCTATCCCGCAATTCCCGAATTTACCATGAAAGAAAAGCTCATGCTGGAACGGGACGCTACGGGGCAGTATTTCTCCGGACACCTGCTGGACGACTACAGCAATCATATCGAGCGTCTGCAGCCCGCCCCCATCAGTGATATCATCGCTTCTTTTACGGAAAACGAGGAGGACGGCGGAGACGCCGTGCTCACGGAGCCGCCCGCACAGGCGGCATACCGGGATAAACAGATCGTCACCGTCGCCGGAACCGTTGCAAAACGTGTTTCCAAGATCACCAAAAAGGGCGACAATATGGCGTTCGTCACCATCGAGGACCGTTATGCCTCCATGGAGGTCATCATTTTCCCGAAGACATTGGAGGCCTGCGCCCCATATCTTCTCTATGATACCGCCATCCTTGTCACGGGAGAACTTTCCGTAAAAGAGGAAGAGGACCCCAAGCTCATTGCCCGCACCGTGCTTCCGCTGAAAACCAATGAACAGCTGGAAAGAGAGCCGGATATGGGACAGCCCCAGAGTCCCCGCGACACCAACACCCAAAACGAAACCCCCGTTCAGAATCCGGTCCGGAACAAACGCCCCCCGCGTCGGGTTTCCGATACCCCGATTCCGGAAAATCCCCGCTGCCTCTATCTCCGCGTGCCGGATACGGAGGAAAGCGAAAAATTTGCGCTGGCTGATAATCTGACGGAAATCTTTTCGGGAACTCTCCCCGTCATGTTCTACAGCGAGAAGACAAAAACCTATCAGAAAAAGAATACAGGTGTGATGCTGTCCCCGTATATCCTTTATCAGTTTGAAGAACTGTTGGGACGGGAAAATGTGATTCTGAAATGATCAGGAAAGGTAGTAATAAAATGGAACGTTCCGAATTCAACAGAAGAAAACTGCCCACAGGCAGAATGACACGGTTTTTCATTTATATTCTCATCGCACTGATGGCGGCGTTTGCCCTGTTCTGCGGGATTTATGCCCTTTTGGGCGTCCCCGCGGAGGATCTGCCTCTGGCTCCCGGCTTCCGCTATGCCGTGGATGAGCGGGGAATCGGCATGATCGGCATGCGGTGCGGCACCATGGCCGGAGAAGTTCCGGTCGATGCCCTGTCAAGAGGCGATATCAAACTGCCCATGTATCTGTTCGTGCTCCGCACAGAGGCTGTGCTTCTGACTTTGACGGTTCTGCTTGTGTGCCTTTCCCGCATTATGGAAAGCATCCGCGTCTGCCGTGTATGCACCGACTACGCCGCAAGACAGACAGCGTATGCAGGACTTTCCCTGATTGCAGGAGGGGTGATCTGTTCTCTGGCAGACGGCCTTTCGGATTATCTCATCATGAAAAATTATTTTTCCGCAGTTCTGAGCGCTGCCGGAACAAAAGCGGTCTTCCATGCGTCTTTTCCTTTAGCAGCTGTGCTCGGCGGCGTTTTCCTCATTCTGCTCGGTGCGCTGCTTGACCGCGTTGCGGAAAATCCGACGGCAGAGAATATGCCCATAATGCAGGAGAACACCGCGGACCGTCAATAAATTACGATGACATCCATATCACGGCTCCCAGTGATTCATCATCACACGTGATTTACTACCACACGACAGATCTATTTTTGAAAGGGAAGAAAAGAACAACATGAACCAGAATCAGAATATTCCCGAAATCATCCTTCCGCCTCCGGAAGACGAAAATCAGAACCCATCTCCTGCCCCGGCTGACCCCATCAGCGCTCAGGCAGAGGAACAGGACGCATCCCCGGCACAGGCGGCGCCGGAGAAAGCCCCCGCATCAGCGGAGAATCCCGCGCACCATGCATCCCCGCGCCACGGAAACCGGGAGAGCAGCGCTGGCATTACCGACCGCACCCATGCCAAAGAACCCGACGACGAGCCGAAAAAGAAGCGCCGCCACGTCAATGCCCGCCCGGAGCGGAAACAGGAAAACGAGGACCGCGTCCACTGGGGCTATGAGCTCGCCATGGCAGGTGCTGTCATCGGCAAGGTCATTCTGCGCATGCTGTCGTGGGTGCTCAATATCGTCATCACCATCGGCCTTGTGGGTATGATCACCGGTACCATCGTTGCCGGCGTGTTTGCGCTGTGGATCAAGAACTACGTCGATCCCACCATCGACGTCAGCAACTTTACCACCGACCAGAGCCTTACCACCCGCCTTTACTATACCGATTACACCGATAATCCTGCAGGTACTCCCGTGGAGATCGAGGATCAGCGGCTGTATTCCAGCGAGAACCGTCTCTGGGTCTCCTACGATCAGCTGCCGAAGAACCTCGTCAATGCGTTCCTTGCCATCGAGGACCACCGCTTCTGGTCCCATCCGGGCGTGGACTTCATCCCGACCATCCAGGCGACCTTCCATTACTTTGTCGGCGGCGGTACGGCGGGCGGCTCCACCATCACCCAGCAGCTGGTCAAGAACCTGACGGGCGATGACGACGTCACCATCCAGAGAAAGGTGCAGGAGATCTTCCGCGCCATGAATCTGGAAAAGCAGAAATCCAAGGAAGAAATTCTGGAGATGTACCTCAACATCATCAACCTCGGTCAGGGCTGCTACGGCGTGCAGGCCGCGGCCCAGAAGTATTTCTCCAAGGACGTTTCACAGCTCACCTTAACGGAATGTGCAGCCCTCGCCGCCATCCCGAAATCCCCCACCAAGTATAATCCCTACCGTCAGCCCGAAAACAACGCCGAGCGCCGTCATGCCGTCCTTGTCACCATGTATGACTACGGCATGATCACAAGAGCGGAATATGACGTTGCCAATAACAGAGAACTTGTCATCAATCTGTATGAGGACGAGGTTACGGCGACCACCACCAACTCCTGGTATACCGATGCCGTCATTGAGGACGTCATTGCCGATCTGCAGAAGGAACTGAACCTCTCACGTCAGGCTGCCTCCCTCATGATCTACTCCGAGGGTCTTTCCATCTATACCTGTATGGATCCCTTCGTGCAGAACACCCTGCAGAGCGTGTTTGAGGACGATTCCAACTTCCCCCGCGTGCAGAGCGCGGTCAAGCCGGAATGTTCCATGGTCATCGTTAATCCCAAGAACGGTAATATTCTCGGCCTGATCGGCGGACGCGGCAAGAAGACCTCCTCCCGCGGCTTCAATATCGCCACCATGGCAAAGCGTTCTCCCGGTTCCTCCATCAAGCCGCTGACCGTGTATGCTCCGGCGCTGGATGCGGGTCTCATCACCTACGGCTCCGTCGTCGACGATACGCCGTTCATGTTCAACGAAAAGACCGATAAGTGGAATAATACCACCTATAAAGCCTACCCGGCGAACCTCCCGGCTGTCTATAAGGGTCTCACCACTATCAATTCCGCCGTGGAACGCTCTGTCAACACCGTCGCCATGAAGGTGCTCGATATGCTGACCCCGGAGGCAGCTTATAAGTTCTCCCAGAAGATCGGCATGACCGATATCGTCGAAAGCTATACCCGTGTCGACGGCGCGGTCCTCTCCGACGTGGACTATGCGCCCCTTGCACTGGGTGCTCTGACCGTCGGTGTCACGCCCCGTGAGATGGCACAGGCTTATACTTTCCTTGCAAACGACGGTATCTATACCGAAGCGCGCACCTATACAAAGGTCCTTGACAAGAACGGCAAGGTGCTCCTGGATAATGAACAGAAGAGCACCGTCGTCGTCTCCGAGCAGACCGCAAGCATCATGACGAAGGTTCTCCAGAATGTCGTCAAGAACGGTACCGCAAAGGCCGGATCGCTTCAGAAGTATGTGGATGTCGCGGGTAAGACCGGTACGGCAACGGATGACTATGACCGCTGGTTCTGTGGCTATACGCCGTATTACCTCGGTGCCTGCTGGTTCGGCTACGAAGAACCCCGCACCATCGGCAGCATCGCCACCATCAGCCCGGCGACCTATATCTGGGATGTCGTCATGACAAAGCTTCATCAGCCCCTCATCCAGAATGCTCAGAAGACCGGTGTGCCGCTTGACCAGTTCGAGCTTGCCAGCGGTGTTGTGACTGCGACCTACTGCATGGATTCCGGCATGCTGCTCTGCGACGCCTGCAAGGCAGACCCCCGTGGCAGCCGTGCGGAAACGGGCTATTTCACCCAGGAGACTGTCCCCGTGTCCTCCTGCTCCACCCATGTGCTTGTGAAGTACGATAAAGTCACAGGTGCCGTTGCTGCCCTTGACTGTCCCGAAGGCAATCTGACCGAAGTCGGTCTCATCCGCGTGGAGAACCGGGACTTCCCCGCGGAGGCCCCTGTCACGGACGCACAGTCTGTGTACCGCAAGTGGTCCGAGCACGACGACGGCGTGACAAAGAACGCCTCCGATCCGTTCTTCAAGACTTTGATCGGAGAAGGACGCTATGTCGGTACTTCCGGTACCTCGGGCAGACCGTATAACAGCTTCTGCTTTGAACATTATGTCTATCACGAGGATATCCCTGAGGAAACCGCGGCACCCGAAAAGGAAACGGAGCCGCCGGTGAAGGAACCGAGAGACCCCGAACCGCCTCCCGCAGTACAGACGGAACCCCCGGCTGATGTTCCTCCCACGGAGGGAATTCCGCCCGCAGAAGAGCCGACCGTGCCCGAAGCACCGGAAGAACCCGCCCCTGCTGCATAGCCATTAAATCAAGAGAAAGGAGATCCCGCCCATGCTGCAGTACAGCCCGGAGCAC
>JAKSPR010000430.1 GCA_024404655.1 Clostridia bacterium
CGGGTCTCCGTTTGAACCGATATCCCGGGGAGATTTCCCGGCTTCGATGGCAAGGAAGATATTCTCCCTTGCGCATCCTCCGGTTTCCTCCACGATATGGCGGGCAAGCTCCAGATACTGCGCTTTTCCCGTCAGCCCATACAGCTTGACAATCGGCTCCAGAATTGAGGAGGATTCGATGCCGCAGAAGGCCCAGCCGGTTTCTGTGATCGGGGTTTTCGGTGCCGCACCCACCTGCGCACAGGTATAGTCCGCCAGCGCACACATAGCACGGAGTACCCGCTCATCCCCGAAACTGCGGTAATAGGCAAACATACCGAGCAGCACATATTTCCGCTCCCACAGATCCGAGCCGTGAGTACCATTGGGCTGTGCTGCACGGGGGGTGCAGCTGATCTCGCCGTCCGGCTTCTGGACAGACAGCATGTCCGAAATACTTGTGTCAAGGATTGCTTTCAGTTCTTTATCCCCTGTCACATCATAAAGCGCACAGGCCGCCCGCATCAGCTTGCCCCAGAATTCGCCCGCGGCAAACAGATCCATGGTGTTCCGGAAGATATCTACCGTCTTTGAAAAGTCGATCTTTTTGAACAGTCCGTCAATGACCGCACGGATCTCAGCATCCACAGTTCCGGAAAATGCTGCGCTGCCGTCGGAGAGGGAAAAGGTATCTCTGACTTTATAATACGGATACTCCATCATTCGGTCTCCTTTTATTCTGTGACGGTAAGGTCAATTCCGGTAAGACCGGAATCAATAAAGACATAATCATCCGACCACGAGCCGCCCTCGGTGACAAAATGACCGGGACCGTAAGCACCGTGAATGGCGGGTACCAGGTGGAGCGGACCGAACAGGTTGCGGCGGGTGCCGACGACGGTCACAAGGATATCTTTGCCTGCTTTGACGGCCTCCGTCACATCGGCAGTATAGGGATCCCAGCAGAGCAGCTTCTCGTCGGCTCCTTCCCACGAGACTTTGACAAGGCTTCCCGTAAAGGCGGTGGGGGAAAGGGTGACTTTTTCCGCCCCTTTTACAAGATCGGCATAACGGTCAGCGGTCAGAATATAGGTGAGCTCACCCGTATAGAACGGCAGAGCGCAGCGGTCAAGATTCTCACAGCCGATCACCGCAGGAAGCGTCGCCAGCGCACGCTTGTGACCTTCTGTCTTTACACCGAAATCGCCGATCAGATACAGCGCTTCCAGATTGGTGGTGCGCATGAATTCCACGTCTGCCGTGATGACGTTGCGCCCCGTTTTCAGCGTGTCTGCGGGGACCGGCATCCGCTTGAAGCAGTCGTCGATCCAGAAGTCGTGCACATCAGGGGATGTGAGCTTCACACCGTTGATGGCATAGGAAATGCGCTCGGGACGCTCACCGGCAAGGAATACCGGCGTCGTCGGCATCGTTTCGATATCGAAGGTATATTCGACGGTCAGATGACCGTAATTTTTGGTATCATGGAGCTTTGCATACCACGGCTGCAGCATTTCGCCGCCCCTGCGCTCGATGCCGATGGAATCGCGGACCTGCTGGTCGCATTTGAGGATCTCTGCCTCGGAGGACCATTCGCCGCCCTCCCATTTCCAGCGGGCAAAATCGAGGACACAGACATTTTTCTCATTCAGACGGTAGGGGAATTCTCCCTTGACGGTATGAACGGTGACGGCTTTTTCGGAGACTGCGGGAATTGCTTCGTAGCCGTTTTCTTTCGCCGTCATGACAAAGGCGATGGTTCCGGCAGCGGCAAGGGAGAAGCGGGCGGACAGCAGTTTTCCGTCATAGGAAACGAGGCTGTCGGCGTTGTACCGTTTTCCGCTCTCCATATCCCAGAGGGCGCAGTGCATGGGTGCACCGCAGGCGATCTTCACGGTCAGAGCATCTTTTCCGTGCTCGCGGTCGGTATTTAAGAGCACCATGCCGAAGCCGTCGTCGTACTTCCGTACCTGAACGAAGACATCGGTTTCCGTGCTGCCGTCATCACGCTCCACGGAGATATAATTGCGGGAATATGCACGCACGGCACCGACAACGGCGTCGGTCTCAAAGGGAACCTGAATCGCTTTGTCAGCCA
>JAKSPR010000431.1 GCA_024404655.1 Clostridia bacterium
GGAAGAGTGTATCAATACTGTTGTGCGCAGCAAGTTCATTCAGCGCAGAAGAATATGCAATCGACGTTATCGGATATCCGTTTCCGTCAAGGATCGGCTCATAGTCTTCATCAAGGTAGGTATGTACTGCATCGGAACCTGATTCTGCAGCGGCACTTCCGAAGACCAGCTCCGGGTCTTCCTCAAGAATATAGGAGAGCAGTTTGATTTTTGACAGATACTGGTTCTGATAACGATCCATGAGAATCCCGGAACTGGTTTCGCCGCTGCCGAACAGACGCTCAACCTGACTTAAGGCAACTGCGGACTCCGTCATCCCTTTCGATAGTTCAACCAGCGTCTGCGCGTTCCAGGAAACCACAAAAACCAGAATGAGACCGATGGCTGCGATCGGCGCGAGTTTCTCTGCAACGCTGACCTTGAAAAAGACAACATCATGTTTCAGTTTCAGGCATTGAATGTTGTGGATCTGCTTGCGCTTTTCAGGTTCTCTGTGCAGATATTTTGCCTTGGAAGCGGGCAGGATTCTTTCATCGTAATCGGCAAGCTCATCAGGATCCATGTGCATCAGTGTTGCATAGACGAAGAGGAGCAGGGTACAGATAAAGAATGTACCGGAGGTCACAAAAACTGTGACACGATTTGTCGCAAAGACCTCTTCCGTGGAACAGACAGCACAGATGACCGTGTATTTTCCGTAAAGCTCTGATGAGTATGTGCGTGAGATACAGTGATAGGAAACACCGTTTATGGTCTGTTCTCCCTCATAGCCATTCGATAAGGCCTCATCGGAAAGCCCATATTCATGGGATGTCTTCCCGGAAAGGTCGTGATTTCCGTCATTGAAGTAAAGAAATTCTCTTGTACTGCTGTCCACAGCAAAGATAAAGCCTGTTTCGCCGACCACAGCACTGGAGAGGATCGGGCCGAGATTTTTCAGCGCGGCATATTGTTCTTCAAGAATTCTGCTGTCGACACCGTATACCAGACAATAACCATCCGAAAGGGATTTTCCATAGAAATAGGCATCGGAATCCGTACCGACCGGACGAGCGCTGACAACAGCAAAACTGCTGACACTGCGCGGACCGGTCAGAACTTTATAAGCATCCTCTGAAAAGGAACCGATGGTTTTCAGATTGATACCGATAAAATTCATGGACGGTGTCAGAACAACATTACCGTCTTTGTCAATGACAAAGATATAACCGTCACCGCCGACAGCATTTGACAGTTTCTCCATAGCGTGACAGCGTTCTTCCGGCGTTTCCGCATACAAGCCGCTGTAGCTTCCTCTGCCCAGCAAAGTTGCAATATCTTCAAGAATGGAGTTGTTGTCAAAATGATACCGCTCTGTCAGAAGTCTGACCTTTTCTGTGTTATCATCCATGGTGTCAATGATGGATGACAGCGCATTGGCGGAAGTCTTTGCGTTTTTCATTTCAGAATAACGCTTCTGCATATAGCCGACAAAGCTGAAAACGAACAGAATACCCAGAATGATCATGGACAGGTTGATGATTCGTTTCCAGAAGACGACGGAATATGATTTTTTCGGTTTCTTTACACCGCGTGTATTTGTCTGATTAAGATTCACAAAAATCCTCCCAGGTGACGATAAAGCAATTCATAATAAATGAGTTTCTTTTATATTCTAAAATTATATCAGAAAAAACAGCAAATTGCAATAGCAATTTGCTGTTTCAGACTGTGATTGTCCCAAAGAATCATGGCGGGTTTCATAGAGACCATGCCGTTTTTATCTGATTTTCAGATTACGTACATAATCGCCGGGTTTGTATGCTGTAAGCGGCTCACCACAGACGGTGATGTTTTCAAGCGTCACATCGTCTATATATTTGCCCTCTCTGCCGGACATGAGGATTTCAGCAAAAATACTGCTGTCTTGTTTTTCCATGACCGTAATATTCCGGCAGGTGATATTTTCCATCCCTCCGGGTGTGGACTGATCGCCGGGGATGGAACCGAACCCGAAA